>CADBOP010000202.1 GCA_902796255.1 uncultured Ruminococcus sp. | reverse complement strand
GATGAAGCTGTTAAGAATTATACGAAAAAATTTGACGGCAATCTGCCACAGTATTATGAAGTTCCCAGAGAGGTTATCAATGAT
This sequence comes from uncultured Ruminococcus sp., assembly GCA_902796255.1. Taxonomy (GTDB): domain Bacteria; phylum Bacillota; class Clostridia; order Oscillospirales; family Ruminococcaceae; genus UBA3855. The sequence continues at coordinate 2,155 of CADBOP010000202.1, read as the reverse complement.
GCTCTCACAGAAGCCGACCAGGAATTTGTACAGGCTCTGCTGAATGCACAGGAGAATATTGCAGATTTTCACAACCGTCAGAAAGTACAGGGATTTACGAATGCAAAGCCGGACGGTGTGATTTTAGGTCAGCGTGTCAGGGGTCTGGAGCGTGTCGGCTTGTATGTCCCCGGCGGTACAGCAGCGTATCCGTCCAGCGTTCTGATGAATGCCATTCCGGCAAAAATTGCAGGAGTAAAAGAAATCATCATGGTAACACCGCCCTGCAAGGATGGTACACCCAATAAAGATATTTTAGTTGCTGCTGCTATCTGCGGTGTTGACAGAGTATTCCTGTCCGGCGGGGCACAGGCGATTGCTGCTCTGGCCTATGGAACAGAAGAAATCCCGAAAGTTGATAAAATTGTCGGCCCTGGGAATATTTTCGTTGCAACAGCGAAGAAACTGTTATATGGTATTGTTGATATTGATATGATTGCCGGCCCGAGCGAAATCTTAGTCATGGCTGACGAAACTGCTGACCCCAAATTTGTTGCCGCTGATTTGATGTCTCAGGCAGAACATGATAAACTTGCTTCTGCAATTTTAATTACCACTGACCCGACACTTCCGGACAGGGTTGAAGCAGAAGTTATCCGGCAGATGGCCTATCTGGAACGCAAAGAAATTATTGAATACTCCATGACAAATTACGGTGCAATTCTGATTGCTCAGAATAAAGAACAGGCTGTCGAGCTCGCAAATGCGATTGCTCCGGAACACTTGGAAGTTGTCATGGAAAATCCGCTGGAATATATCGGCAAGCTGGATAATGCCGGTTCAGTCTTCTTAGGTTCTTATGCTTCTGAACCGCTCGGCGATTACTATGCAGGGCCGAATCACGTTCTCCCGACAAGCGGTACAGCAAGATTTTTCTCTCCGCTGGGTGTGAACAGTTTTATCAAGCGTTCAAGCTATATCTATTATACAGAAGATGCTCTCAGAAAGGCGAAGGACGATATTGTTCTTGTTGCAGAACGGGAAGGCCTGACAGCACATGCAAATGCTATCAAAGTCCGCTTTGAAGATTAAGAAACTATTCCGGATATGAATGTAAAATATCGCAGTTACGGCGAAAACACGCCATTGATGACACTTGCAGGCATTGTGGCAGCAAGCAGCATGATATTTATGGGAATCAATGAATTGTTTGAAATAGAATTTGCTGTTCTCTGGAGAGTTCTGGTATTACATTTTCTGCTGTTAATCGCTTCAGGAATTATGGCATATAGCAAAAGCCGTTTTATTGCAGATGATTACAGTGTTACTTTTACAAGACCACTTTTCCGCAATATTGTAATTAATTATATTGATATTGATGAAATCACAGTGTATACTGAAATGCACAGAGGACGAAGACAGCATATTTATCATAATATTTATGTAGAAGTGATTGAATTCAAAACCATTGACGGGAAAAAACAGGTATTTAAAAATATTATGGATATTAATCCTGATTCTCATGTAGCTGCTGTGCTGGGAATGCATAAAATATTTGAAATGGGAAAATTCAAAATATTACAAAAATTTATAGAAAAGAAAAAACCTGATTTCTATTCTTAAGATGAGACTATAAAAAGGAGATGAATCCCATGAGCTGGGAAAATAATGTTCGGCGGGTCGTGCCTTACACCCCCGGTGAACAGCCAAAAGTTTCAGATATTGTGAAACTTAATACAAATGAAAATCCCTATCCGCCTGCTTCTGGTGTACAGAAAATCTTAGATGATTTTGATATTGCAAAAATGCGGCTCTATCCTGACCCGAATGCCGAAATCTTAGTCAATGCTTTAGCAGAAACTTACCATGTCAAGCCGAATCAGATTTTTGTCGGTGTTGGTTCTGATGATGTCATTTCTATGGCATTTCTGACATTCTTCAATTCTGAAAGAAATATCCTCTTTCCAGATGTGACCTATTCTTTCTATGATGTCTGGGCAGATGTCTATAAAATCCCATATCAGACCATTCCGCTGACAGAAGATTTCAGAATCAATCCGGAGGATTATAAAATCCCGAACGGTGGTATTATCTTCCCGAATCCAAACGCTCCGACAGGTGTGCTGGAATCGCTGGATACGATTGAAGAAATTCTGAAAGCCAATCCGGACAGTGT
>CADBOP010000201.1 GCA_902796255.1 uncultured Ruminococcus sp. | reverse complement strand
ATTTGCTGACACCGAATAATATTAAATCTTTTGTCGAAGCTTTGGAGACTCTTTCCGAATTTCCCGAACATCAGAAACTTCTCATGACAACATTTAAGTGCAGCGTGAAATTCTGCTACGAATCTTCTTTGTGGAACAAAGATATAATTAAAAAATATTATCTTATTGCAATGAAACTGCATCTGAAAAGCCATAACTTGCTTTGTCCAATTAAGCCCGAATGCATGATAGATATGAAAGATATAGGCGACAGCGGCTTTAAAACAAGCTGGAAAGATAATGATATTAAAGGCACTGTATATCCAATTGAAAATAAACTCAGATTTGTACCTGAAAATGCTGTCTGCGAAAAAATCCCCATTTTTGCAGATTTGGAATGTATTACGTTTTCTGATGAGAATGAAATAACCGGAAACGAAACAGTTTATTATGCAGATATTGAATATCTCCCGTCAAAACAAATGTTTATAGTAACATCTTTAATAACCGAAAAATATAAAAAATATTGCGAGGAACTGAACGGTAAACTTAAAAATTTAGACGAAGCAATTGAGTTATTAATCAGAAGATTATGTAAAGATGACAGCCTGTTTGATGAGCTAAAAGAAAAATTGGAAGAAAGAAAAAATATAATAGATGAATTTAAAAAATTTTCACATGAATCTGCTATGTTTTCAATAAGTAGCGAAACAATAGCAATAGCAAATGATATAATTAAGAAATGTGACTGCGACATGATTGTCAAAGTTTATCTCGATACTGTTCTGAGAGAGCAATTAGATCCGGACACTTTGGGCGAACTGGTTTCAGAACATGGGAAGCGTGAAGAAATGATTAAATATCTTGAATCTTTTGAAGAACAAGAACAGTAAATAAAAAAATCCCGTGTCCCGAAGAACACAGGATTTCGTATGTTCCGAACAAAATTTTCCCCTCCTTAATCGGAAAAATCACTTATTGCCTCGATTGATGCACCATGAATGGCAGTTCTTGTAGTATTGGCAGCGATTCCTCCCGCAATACTTGAACCGCCAGCCCCTGTGACTGCCGAACCTACCGCAGTACCAATAGTTTTTGCCCCCTCCACAATAGCAGGACCAAGTACAGGAACAGAATGTGAAAGTACCGTACCACTTACTGAAGCCGCAGCCTCAGCTACAGCAGAAACAACACCTAAACCAAATAACATTCAGCATACCACCTTTCAAAAATTAAAACAAACGTTCAGTGAATAATTTGTCACGTTCCAAGAATAATGTCAAGAATTTCACCGATTTCTCCAAAGAGATTTTCCTTCATTCGTCCTCACCTGCCTTTCTGTACATTGCCGGAAATGACTTGTATGCCGTTTCATAGAATCTATCCTTGTAAAAAGGACGAGGGTAGAAACTATACAGCGTAGAATTGATATCAGGTAACCACATTAAACATACCACCTTTCAATAAACGATAATGTCCTTGAGCCATTCAGGAAGACTGCTGTCGTCAAAATTCGGGAAACAATTTCTCATACTATCACCTCTCTTTCTGTTCGCTTTCCATGATTTTATTATATCACAGATTTTTTGATTTGTCGAGATATCAATAAATATAATTATCTGTCACCTATTTTAATAATAAATAACGTAAAAAGAATATTTCAGAGCGTTAAAATAAAAATAACTGTCATCTGTATAGTGACAGTTAGAGAAAGGGGATAATTTTATGGGCTTTTATGTATCGAAAGAAAATAGGCAGATAAGACTGCGGATTTCTTATCAGGCTTATGAAACAATCTTACAGGATATTGCAGAATTTCAGAATATACCCGAAAAAGAACAGATAAGCAGTTTTTTAAATAAAATTTTAAATAATTTTTGGCAGGAGGCTGAAAGCACTGTCTACGCAAAGAAACAGAAAATCCATGACCAATATCTTGAATGGCTGAAAGGTCTTGAAAATGCCCAAAAAGCAGCCGAACAGCTTACAGAAAAAGAAATTCAAGACAGATTTAAAAAGGTAAAAGAACGATATTCACAACCACAAAGAGCAAAAGGGCAGAATTTAAAGCTGATTATGACAAAGCCGACAATGGAAATGCTGAAAAACTCGGAAGAACAAAATCTATATGACAATATTTCAGACTATTCGGCGGCATTGATTCAGGAATATACAACCCTTTCCCGTGAGGAACGTGAAAGAATTTTCTTCAAAGATTTATTTAAAACAATAAATTTATGTATCAAGCATAAACATCAGGCTGAAATTGAAATTAACGACTCTTACCTCGTGAAACCTTATAAAATTGCAACAAACGGCTTTTTACCGTATTATTATGTTGTTGGCTACGCACGCAGGAAAAACAAACTTACAGCCCCCTGGAAGCTCATGTCTTTCAGGCTTCAAAGAATCCGTTCCACCACGGAAAAAGAAGATGATGAGTATAAATTCACAAAAGAACAGGAAACCGAACTGAAAGAACTTTTCAAAACGCTCGCAAAAATCGCTTACTTATCCGAAAAAGAAGAAAAAATCGTTGTAAGGCTGACCCAAAGAGGATACAACGATTACCAAAAGAAAATTCTTTCAAGCAGACCAACCTGCATTGACAAGAAAAAACTGTCCGATTTGGAACATCCTTTTGTGTACGAACTCACTTTCAGCTGTTCAAGTATGCAGGCTTATCAGTATTTTATAAGGTTCGGAATGGAAGTTAAAGTTATTTCCCCCGAACAGCTAAGAAAAGGCTTTAAAAACCTGCATGAAAATGCTGTAAAATATTATAAATAAAAATCACTCCAAATCCACACGTTTGTGCTTCTGTTGCCGCTCTACATCATATTGCTGAGATAAATATTTTTCCAGAGTTGCTCGTGCAAATTCGATTTCCTTCTCTGCCTTTCTTATTTCCTGATACTCAGTGTTCAATTCAGAACGCTGTTGTATCAGGATTTTTCT
>CADBOP010000200.1 GCA_902796255.1 uncultured Ruminococcus sp. | reverse complement strand
TCCTAATCTGTTAAGATAAGCAAATCATAACTGAACAAACTATTTCCCCTCTCTGAATCTCAGAGAGGGGATTTTTATATGCCGCATCTTCACAAAATAAAAACAGTATCCCGAAAAAATCAGAATTCTAAGATACTGTTTTTATGCTGTTAATATTCAATGCCGGCACGTGCCGAAATCCCCTTCTCATAAGGGTGCTTGACAGATTTGATTTCACTGACATAATCTGCAAGGTCAATGAACTGCTGTTCCGGAGCACGGCCGGTGAGAATCAGTTCTGTCTTGTCATGAATCCCGAATACAAGACGGCTTGCAAGCTCTTTATCCAGCAGATTACAACTGTAAGCCGGAAAAAATTCATCCAGCACAAGCATGTCCGTCTTATGTTGATATACCCTGTCCATCGCTTCAGAAAGCATTTGATTATGTCGCTGTGTAATCTTCTGTTTGTCTTCATCATTCATCTGAAATGTGAAACCATAGTCCCTGTCGCACCGGAGCACAGAAATTTCAGGAAGCCGCTGCAAAATTTCCAGTTCAGAAGTTGGACTGCCTTTCAGAAACTGTACAAAATGCACCCGCATCCCATTTCCGGCAGCACGGACAGCCAGCCCGAGTGCGGCGGTCGTCTTCCCCTTGCCGTCACCACAATAGATGTGAAGCATAAAAAAAATTCCTCCTTTTCTTGATTTAATTTAAAATATAAATAATTATTATTCTACAGAATGGTCTTTCTGATTATACGTCAGCAGCAGACCGATTGTCAGCATCACAGACCCTGCCCCAATGGCTGCACTTGTCCCCACAATATTCCAGAACCGGCGGCGGCGCATTTTTTCAGAAATCCCTGTCCATAATTTTTTTTCAATTTCAGATGTCTCCTCTTCCGACAAAATCTGCACAGCAGGTCTGGTATTCTGCTTCCGTACTGCCTGATACTGGCGGTAATACTCCCTACATTTCTGACAGCCACGCAAATGACTCCGGATAGCCTTCTTGGTTTCCGGACTCAAAGAATTATCATAATACAGTTCTGCAATATCTGTCACCATTTTACAGTTCATGTTCATCTTGAATCGCCTCCGTCATCATTTTTTTTGCACGATAATAGATTACTCTTGCAGAATTTTCGCTGATATGCAGGGCATTCCCAATCTGTGCATAGCTCATATCCGCATAGACACGCAGAATAGTCACATCCTGATATTTTTTCGGCAGAGCCAGCAAAGCTTTTTTCGCTGCTTCCAGCAGAAACTGCCGCTCCACAGTATCTTCCAGATGTTCCGTAGTCTCATTGGCATAGAACTCCATAAGTGTTTCTGCACTGATACTCTCCAGATGATGCTTGTTTTTCCGGAGATAGCGATAATATGTATGTTTGGCAATAGAAGCAAGCCATGTAAAAACATCGCTGTCACCACGGAATCTGTAGAAAGACACAAATGCCTGATAAAACGTCTCCTGTGTCAGTTCTTCCGCAAGGTCCCTGCTTTCTGTCAGCTTATAAAGAAACGCATAAATACGGGGAAAATAATCTTTATACAAAATTTCAAATTCGTGTTTCATGAGAGGAAACACCTCAGCTTTCTATTAAAGTTAGTGCCGGAATCGGCAAAAATATTACAGAATTTTTCAAAAAAATTTCCGTGATTTTGCACAAAAAAACCTGATTTTTTTTGGAAAACATTTTTGTAACAAACTTCTGTTTATCTGTTACTAATTAGTAAAAGCGTTTGCTTAGGTCGAATGCATGATTTAGGAGGCATAAAATATCATGAGTTTTCGTATTATCGGTACAGGAATGCATGTGCCGTCAAAAGTAGTCACCAATGACGATTTAGCACAGATTGTCGATACCAATGACGAGTGGATTTCCAAACGTGTCGGTGTAAAAGAACGCCGTTTTTCAGAAGATGAATTTGCATCGGAACTTGGCCTGAAAGCCGCACAGAATGCAATTGCAGATGCCGGCATCAATCCGGAAGAAATCGATGCTATTTTTGCGGCTACTGTCAGCGGGGAAACTTCCTCGCCTTCTATGGCCTGTATGATTCAGCACGGTTTAGGCGTGTCCTGCATGGCTATGGATGTCAGTGCAGCCTGCTCGGCATTCTTGTTTTTATTAGAAACAGCGGCTGCCTTTTTTGCCCTGCATCAGGAATACAAGAAAATTTTGGTTGTCGGCACAGAACGCATGAGTGGTATTCTGGACTTTACCGACAGAAGCACCTGTGTCATTTTTGGTGACGGTGCTGGTGCTGCTGTTCTGGAGCGTGGCGAAAATTATTTAGATTCTGTCATGACTGTCAAGGGCGGTGATGATGTCATAAAAATTGCACATTACAACGGTAATTCACCGTATTTCAAAAAAGAACAGGTTTCCCCCTATATTCACATGCAGGGGCAGGAAACTTTCAAATATGCCGTTACATCAATTTCACAGGATATCACTACCCTGCTGGAACGCAATCATCTGACCATTGATGACATTGCATGGATTGTACCGCATCAGGCAAACAAAAGAATTATCGATTTCGCTGCCAAGCGTCTTGGCATAGCAAAGGAAAAATTTTTCTGCAATATCGAAAAATACGGCAACACCTCCAGTGCATCTGTGCCGATTGCTCTGGATGAACTTGCAAAAAGCGGCAATTTAAAGCGTGGAGATAAAATCATTCTCTGTGCATTCGGCGGCGGCTTATCCAATGCGGCCTGCCTGATTGAATGGTGATTTCCGGAAACGTCCGGTTTTCATATATATTTTTATATTCTTAATTATATCACAAAAAGGAGAAAATTACAATGGTACAGGAAAAAATTATTGAACTGCTCGCAGAGGCTACAGACACAGATGCTGCTGAAATCACAGCAGATACTGCATTTGCTGATTTGGGAATCGACTCTCTCGACCTCACAGAAATGGCAATGCAGCTGGAAGAAGAATTCGACATCGAACTCGAAATGAAGCCCGAAATCAACACAGTCGGCAAACTGACAGAAGTTGTGGAATCTCTCAGAGGTTAATCATGATGATGCAGTCTCCGCTTTGTGAACTGCTCGGCATTGCTTACCCTGTTTTTCAGGGCGGCATGGCATGGATTGCGGACGGCAAATTAGCCGCCGCAGTTTCCAATGCCGGAGGGCTGGGAATCATCTCGGCCATGAATGCCAATGCAGAGTATGTAAGAGAACAGATTCAGCTTGCAAAAAGCCTGACAGACAAGCCGTTCGGTGTAAATATTATGCTGATGAGTCCGTTTGCGGACGAATGTGCTCAGGTCTGTGTCGAAGAAAAGCCCGCTGTTGTAACAACAGGTGCAGGCAATGCAGGCAAATATATTCCCATGTGGAAAGAAGCCGGAATTAAAGTGATTCCGGTCATTGCATCTGTTACGATGGCTAAACAAGCCGAAAAAGCCGGTGCAGATGCTGTTGTGGCAGAAGGGCAGGAATCCGGCGGCCACATCGGTGAGCTGACGACAATGGCTCTTGTACCGCAGGTAGTGGATGCCGTAAAAATTCCGGTTCTGGCCGCAGGCGGTATCGGTGACGGTCGTGGCATTGCCGCAGCATTTATGCTGGGTGCAGCCGGTGTCCAGATGGGTACCAGATTTTTAGTCGCAAAAGAATGCGGCGTACATCAGAATTATAAAGACATGGTTCTGAAGGCAAAAGATATTTCCACACAGGTAACAGGCCGCAGATTCGGCGGAAATACCTGCCGTGGCATTAAAAACAATTTCACAAGAAATTTTGTAAAATTAGAATTTGCTCCGGAAGCCACACAGGAGAGCATTGCCGATTTAGGTGCAGGCACACTCCGGAAAGCGGCTGTGGAAGGCGATGTCAAAAACGGCAGTGTCCTTGCCGGACAGATTTCTGGTCTTGTCAACAAAGAACAGACTTGTGAAGAAATTATTCAGGAAATTATGCAGCAGGCAGAAGCTTGTCTGAAAGGAGCAGCAGCATGGGTAAAATAGCATTTGTATTTTCCGGTCAGGGAGCACAGTATGTCGGTATGGGCAAAGATTTCTATGATACAGTAGATTCTGTCAGGAATTTATATGATACCTGTGAAGCCCTCCGTTCCGGCACACTTGAACAGAGTTTCACCGGAGACCCTGAAAACCTCAAACAGACAGAAAATACACAGCCCTGTCTGTATTTAGCCGATTTGGCAGCTGCTCTGGCTTTAAAGGGAAACGGCATCACCCCTGATGGTCTGGCCGGATTTTCTTTAGGCGAGATTCCTGCTCTGGCTCTTGGCGGAGCATATTCGCTTGAAGACGGGTTTAAAATTGCCTCTCTCAGAGGTCAGGCAATGGCAGAAGCCTCAAAGGGTGTCAATGCTTCCATGATGGCTGTTGTCAAAATTCCCTCCGAACAGGCTGAAGAACTGGCAAAGCCTTATGATAAAATCTTTCCGGTGAATTACAATTCCCCGATGCAGTTAGTCTTTTCCGGCGATAAAGAACAGCTTGAAGCATTTGGTGCAGATGTCAAAGCAGCGAAAGGCCGTGGCCTGATGCTGAAAGTCAGCGGTGCATTTCATTCCCCGTACATGACACCTGCTGTAAAACCATTTGGCAAAGCTATCGAAAATTTTGAAATCAGTCTGCCGGAGATTCCGGTTTATGCCAATTTCACCGCTGCTCCCTATGAAGGTGATGCAAAATCCCTTATGCTGGAACAGATAAATCATCCCGTACAGTGGACAAAACTAATCCGCCGTATGGCAGAAGATGGTTTTGATACTTTCATTGAAACTGGTGTCGGTACAACCTTGCAGAAATTAATTTCTCAGATTCTGCCTGATGCAAGAGTTTATCAGGTGGATTCCACAGAATCTTTACAGAAAACTCTTGAAGCTTTAAAATCTTAAAATTTAAATCAACACGAAAGGACGAACTCCCATGCTGAAAAATAAGATTGCCGTTGTGACAGGCGGTTCACAGGGCATCGGATTGGAAATATGTAAAAAATTCGCCGAAAACGGTG
>CADBOP010000199.1 GCA_902796255.1 uncultured Ruminococcus sp. | reverse complement strand
TTCGTCAAGTGCTTTTTGTGGCTATTGACATTTTTTTCAGGATGTGTTATACTTGTGGTTAATGGGGGAGCATACTTTTATTTTAGGGACAACAATTTTTCTAAGTTCCCTGCAAGTGCGCAACTACACACCCTCAAAATATCAGCAAGCTGATATTTTTCAGGCGTTCCGTTGCGCTGGAGGAGTTCCCCCAGACCCCCCATTACCGAAATCGAAAGGAAGTGATAAATATTATGGCTATCTATTATCTGGAAATCAAAATCGGCAGTCGTGGAAAAGGACAGTCGGCTATTGCATCAGCGGCTTACCGTGCCGGAGCAAAATTGAAAGATGAAGAAATCGGAAAGACTTTTGATTATACCAGAAAAGGCGGTGTCGTTCACAGTGAAATTTCATTGTGTGACAATGCTCCAAAGGAATATGCTGACCGTGAGATACTATGGAATACAGTGCATAAAGTAGAGAAAGCAAATAATTCCAGACTGTTTAGAGAAATCCTTGTGGCAATCCCGAATGAGTTACAGCGTGATGAACAGATTCAGCTTGTCCGTGAATATGTAAAGGGACTGACTGACCGAGGAATGTGTTGTGACTGGAATATTCATGACAAAGGTGACGGAAATCCTCATGCACATATTATGTGTACCGTCCGGAGCATTACCGAAAAAGGAACATGGGCGGCAAAGAGCCGGAAACAATATGTGCTTGATGAAAATGGAAATAAAATTCCGCTGAAAAACAAAGACAAGAACGGCAGGACACAATATAAATCTTACAAGATAGATTACAATAACTGGAATGAAACGGAGCGTGTCGAGGAATGGCGAGCCGAATGGGCGGCTTGCTGTAACAAATATTTATCTCCTGAAAAGAAGATAGACCACCGGAGTTATGAACGGCAGGGAAAAGAAATCATTCCGCAGATTCATGAGGGGTACGCATCCAGAAAGCGTGAGCAGATGGGATTGACTTCTGACAGGTGCGAATATAACAGACAGGTTAAGGAAGATAACCAGAGACTTCATGCTTTTGATTTGGTGTTGCAGTCATACCAGAACGAGATTGACCGATTGAAAACTGTTGTTGCATATGATGTTCAGCAACTTGTTACTCTCCGTGATGAATATGTTCGTCAGATGTATATTTCTAATAAAGTAAAATACGGGCATTTTGAAACGCAGAAAAAAGACAGATTGAAATCTGCAAAGCAGAACTGGGAAGAATTTCAGGACGGTGTGAAAGCGGTTCAGCAAGCAAATCTGAAATTTGAAAAAATTTTTGCCTTTGTGCATAAGAGAAAAAATCAGGAAAAAAAAGATAAAGCAGTTGAGAAATTACAACAGGCTAAAAGAGGACTGCAAAATTCCATTTACAGAGAAATGGGTTATGAACATTTGATAGATGATTTCAATTGCAGTAATCCTGATGAGGAGAAGATGGCAGAACTGAAAATATATGTAGAAAAATGTATTAAATCCTTAGAGCAAGAGGCTCAGCACGAACATCAAGATAACATTCGTTTGCAAGGGTATATCAATATGAATATCACTCCTGAAAGTATCTCAGCAGCGTTCAAAGCGTTTGCAGATGAGTGTCAGGATGTTCCTGAACCTAAGCGACAAGAGGCGGCTCAGTTGCTTGCAGATACCAAAATCCCAATTTACTTAGATAATTCTACTTATTTTCCTAAAGTAGTCCCAATTGTAAGAGAAAAAATCTCACAAGTTCTGAAAAAATATAATCTTACTGTTCCAAAACCGTCAGCAGACCAGCCAGACGGAACAGAAACTCCAGAACGTACACCACATAAATGTACAGAGCGTGGGGAAGTTGTAGAGGAAGAAACTCAAACAACAGATACACTGAAAAAGAAAAGATTCCGTGGACGTTGAAATTTAGAGCCGATAGAACAATTAATATCATTCTATCGGCTCTTTTTTTAATGTATTTTTGTAAGCGTAAAATAAAATAGCGACTTTCCAAGAATAAAAATCTCGTGTATAATAAAGGCTAAGCAGCTCCATAGAGCAGATGAAAAAATGCAATTTAGTCTATGGAGTAAGCTGGAGTAAATGAGACACGGGAGGAAAAGTAATGAAACCAAGTACAACAACAGCAATCACAACAGTGAAACAGAAGATGAAACTGCGGGAATGGGCAGAACAGATTGAAGCCAGGCGTGCAAGCGGAATGACTGTACAGAGCTGGTGTGCTGAGAATGGAA
>CADBOP010000198.1 GCA_902796255.1 uncultured Ruminococcus sp. | reverse complement strand
GGACATTTGACGGCAAGGGAGATATTTTCACTGCGTATTGAATACAAACAAACGAAAGGGTAATCTCTGAAATTGCCCTATTTTCAGGCTTTTTGAGAGATTACTCTTTTGCTGTGTTGTTATTCTGCTGATAAGGTGTGAATGAGAGTCAAAAAGTGTAATGTATGAAAATTACACTCACCAACGATAGCTTAGGCTTTCGTTTGTTTATGCACCCCCTAATTTTGTTAAAGTATTATGCAAACAGGTTATTCCATATTTTTAATTTCTTCTACCATATTCATGTTTCTGATTTTTTTAGTAAACAATAAATTTACAATTACAGAGACAAGTATTGTAATTATAAATGAAATACAAATGTACAAAATGTTACCAAAAGAAGGAATATCCATAGCATTTCCCAAAGAATTTACTAAAAGTTTTAACATCATGTTTCCTATAGGAATTCCAATAGCAGCTCCCAGAACGGATAAGATAATATTTTGCTGTAGCATAAGACCTCTTAGCTTCTTTGTTCCAAATCCAAGCACTTTTAATGTAGCCATCTCTTTTAGTCTTTCTTCAAAGCTTAAAAGTCCCAGACTATATAGCACAATGACTGCAAGAACAATAGCAAGTGCAAGCATAAATCCCATGACAAGATTAACCAATTCCAGATAATTGCTTAACATTTCCGCCATTCCAGATTTTGATACAACAGTATCGATGTAAGAAGATTCAGATTTTAATGATATATTGACATCCTGCTGTGTCAGTAATCTTGTAGGAGTAAACGTACAATTCGCTTGTTCAATTGCTTCTCTGGTTGTCACAATCCCCTGTTCAAAGGGAGCTCTAATGATAGCAGTCACGGTACTTGAAATCCAGTGACTTGAACCATAGATATGCCACTCGATGGTATCTCCTATAGAAATTCCTATAGTATCCGCTGTTTTTTTCGTAACTGTGAAATCTGTTCCGGTGATTTTGGCAGGATTCATATTTTCATCAAGAACATTCGCAATCTGCCCTTGTTCATAGACATTCATGTGATAGCTATATTTTTCAGTACTATCTGGCAGTCTGATTTCTGTTGTGACAGACATAATCAGTTCCCCGTTGACAAGATTTCGCAGACGTTCAGCTTCCTTAATAGGAATATCTGTACTTAAAGTAACCATAGCTGACTGATTCATCAGCTTGTTTGCATATAAATCTGTGACAGCATTCTGAAAGTTGTCTTTTGCTTCAAATCCGCAAAGCATCAGAGCCATACAGGAAACTGTTCCGGCAAAACCGAAAATAGTTCTTGCCTTGTTTCTCGCAATATCTCTGAGATTGTATCTGTTGGAAAAATTAAGCTGATTCCAGAAAGGAAGTTTTTCAAATATCGTTTTCTTTGCACTTTTAGGCTGTGCCGGACGAAGTGCAACAGCCGGAGGAAGTTGTAAGATTTCCCGACAGCTCATCCACGTAGCAGCAGTACAAAGGATTACAATTGCAATGCCAAGTATCCAGAAATAAAAAGGATAAACGATATCAAAATGTGGAAGCATATATTCATCTGAAGAATCCAGATAATATTTCATTTTAAACAGCATTGGTGCAAGTGTAACTGGTCCTATCACTGTACCTAACAATGCACCAGTCAGAGAGGGAAAGAATCCATAGCTCAGATAATGCAGATAAATTTTGCTTTTTTTCATGCCAATGGCTTTCAGAGTCCCGATTTGTGTCCGCTGTCTGTCAACAATTCGTTTCATAGTAGTGATTGTTGTCAGCATTGCAATAATCACAAAAAAAGAGGGAAATAAGATTGCCATCATTTTATGTTGCTGAATTTCATCATCCAGAACGGTCAGATTTGTAATACCGTCCCGTCCAAGTAGAATACTGTAATTTTCTCCCAGAATTTCTTGAATTTCCTCTTCAAACGCAGAAATATTATCAGAAGAAGAAGTAAATATTATCTGATTATAATTCTGCGTTTCCAGTACATAAGAAGAAGCAAATGCATATCCGGTAGAATGATAATCTGGTTCAAGGTCTATTTCATCCTTATAGTATTCATATTCAGGATTCCAGATAAATCCGGCAACTTGAAGCGTATAAGAAGTATTTTCATCTATATAAACTGTATAGTCATCGCCAAGAGAAATATTTTGCTCTATGGCAAACCGCTGTGCTATCCAGATACTTCCTGTGTCCTGCACATCAAATGGCTTTCCTTCCAAAACCAAAGGCTGATTGACAGTATCTTCGTCTTCAAAATAAAGAAACAATGTACTGTCATTTTCAGATTTTCCCTGTGTGTAAATTCTTTTCTGAACGTCTTTGACATCTTTCAGAGAAGCAATCGCATCCACTTGGGCATTTGTAAAATTTTCTCCATAAATCCAGCCGTCTGCAAGATTTGTCTGGTTATGATACAGATTTCTGGTACTTGTAACACCAGCGACTTCTCCTATCACACCTGTAAAAAGCCAGACCGCCAGCAAAGATAATAAAAATATCGAAAGAAACTGACCGAAATGCTGTTGAAAATCTCTCAGCATTTTTTTATACAGCATCAGAAATCAACCTCCCATGCATCAACAGGGTGTGTATTTTTTTGGATTTCCAGAATTTTCCCATTTTTCATGCGAATTACTTTATCAGCACATTGTGCGATATTGGCATTATGTGTCACGATAACAGTTCCAGAGTAATATCTTTACGCATAAAATCGCCGGATGTTTTGTCAGGATATTTTGTAATGAACTGCTGTGCTAAATTCAGTGCATCAATCAGCTGTTTGGCATGTTTGCCATACTTAAGCATATCTGTTAAAGCACCTACACCAATTGTATCAGCATCCAAAGGGAGCATCAGAAAAGCAATAAAATTCAGTTCTCTGGGCAAATCAACAAAATCAAACTGCAAAGGTTTTCCATTGAATGACGGGAATACGTTCAAATCGCCCATATCTTCATTGACGGCGATATAAGAAGCTGCACCGAACGGCGTTTTTCCGGCAAC
Organism: uncultured Ruminococcus sp.; assembly: GCA_902796255.1. Taxonomy (GTDB): domain Bacteria; phylum Bacillota; class Clostridia; order Oscillospirales; family Ruminococcaceae; genus UBA3855. Next base: position 1,648 of record CADBOP010000198.1, on the reverse strand, counting down.
ATGACGGTTCTGATAACCAGCACCTACTTTTTTCCGCAGGATTTTATTTAGTTCTGATACGTTCATATCATCATCAAAATTGATACGGTTAAACAACACTCTCGTCAGACATCCAAGTGTAAATCTGTAATTTACTTCTGAACGGTTAGAAATTGCATACTGCAAGAATGTATCATTGCAGTCATTTACTTTTGCAATCGCCATATGTACCAGAAGCATGAGCAGATTAAATGTACTGGTTCTTTCTCTGACAGCAATAGCATCCAGGTCTTTCCGGCTGAATGCCGCCATGACATCTTTTTCTTCCAATGGAGCATCATTTTCTGTCAGCATATTAGGCACAAGAGCCGGCTGTATAACATTTGCAGTTTCCTCTGCCCAAAATTTCTCCTCTGCTTTTGCACCGTCTGATGCCATAAAATCAAGTTCTTCCTTCATAAAAGAAGAAAATTCGTCACTTTTCTCATAGATATAATTTTCATCATTATAATATGAAAAAATATGTCCGATTGCAATCATGACAGCTCCGAAATCCAGAAACGTATGATGTACAATCATCAGAAGAATATGATATTCTTCTGAAAGTTCATATAAGCGAAAATAAAACTGGTTCTTGTCTGCATCAAAAATCGGAAGCGGTTCAAGAGCTTTTTTTTCTGCAATTGCTTTGACAGTTGCCTTTTTTTCTTCTTCGGAAGAACCTTCTGCTTTTTCTGTTTCCAGCTTAAAAGGGACATATTCTTTTTCGTGTGCCAGAAACTGGTTTCCCTCTACAGAAAGATAAGTGTGCATAATTTTTTCTTTTGTAAGTTTGTCGATGGCTCTTTCCAGTTTAGGGATATCCAATTTTCCTTGAAGATGTATGGTAAAAGCAAGATTCATGCTTGCTTTTTCTTCCGGATTTTCAGGATAATAATTTGTCATTGCCATCATTTGTGTCAATGAACCCAGCGAATAAGTAAACATTATAAAACCTCCATCATAAATTAGTCAATAATATTCGTCAATGAGCCAATTCCTTGTATGTAGCAGGAAACAATATCGCCGTGTTTGAGATACTGTGGCGGAGTCATTCCTTTTCCGACACCTGCCGGTGTACCTGTCGCAATCATTGTTCCGGCTGATAATGTCATGCCTGCTGAAAGTTCTGAAATTGCCCTGCGAACTGATTTTATCATCATGCTGGTATTGCTTTTCTGTCGGATTTCTCCATTGACAGTACAGGAAATTTCCAGATTTTGAACATTTTCAATTTCATCTGCTGTCACAATACAAGGACCGATTGCTGTAAAACCGTCCAGACTTTTGCCAAGATACCATTGCTTGTGTTTTTTCTGAAGGTCACGGGAACTGATGTCATTTATCACAGAATAACCGAAAATATAATTTTCCGCTTCTTCTTCTGAAACCTGATAAGCATCTTTTTTCAGAATCACAAGAAGTTCAGCTTCATAGTCCAGTTCTTTTACAATATTGCTATGTGATGGAATCAGTTCTCCATCTCCTACAGCATAATTTACTCGCTTAGAAAAATAAATTGTATTTTCAGAAGCAGTAAAATCAGTAATTTCTGTTTTGTTCAATTTCTGTGCATGGTCATGATAATTCACACCTAAGCAGATAATATCCCTTGAAGGGTTGGTAACAG
>CADBOP010000197.1 GCA_902796255.1 uncultured Ruminococcus sp. | reverse complement strand
GCTCGCAGGAGAGCAAAGGGCAGAAAGAGACTTTCCCATTGACGAGTCAGACCACAAATCTTAATTTGTGGTCTTTTTGTTTTATCGACTGTGATTTTTTTTGAGGTGAATCTATGCTGTATACAGACATCATGAAACAGAATAAAGATTTTCAGCTTTGCTATAAAAAAGGGCGGACTGTAATTTCACAGAATATCATTCTGTATGCAAGAAAAAATCATTTGCCGGTAAACCGTCTGGGAATCACCACCAGCAAAAAAGTGGGAAATGCTGTCTGCCGGAGCAGGGCAAGAAGGCTTATCCGGCAGGCTTGGCGTGAAAATGAAGTTCTTGCTCCTGTCGGGCTGGATATTGTTATTGTTGCGAGAACGCATATTACAGAAATCAAGTCTGGTGTTCTCAGCCGTTATCTTAGAAAGTATGGCATTCCCGCACTTCATCAGATTTATCAGGGAGATATACCGCAGGCAAGAGGAACAGAGAAATCATGAAAGCGGTTTTGCTGTTGCTGATTCGCATATACCAAAAGTGCATTTCACCGTTGTTTCCACGCTGTTGCCGGTATTATCCGTCCTGTTCCTGCTATGCATTGACGGCGATTCAACGTTTTGGGGCTGGGAAAGGTTCTGTGCTGGCTCTGCACCGGCTGCTTCGCTGCAATCCGTGGGCGAGGGGCGGTATTGACCAAGTTCCCGATTCTTTTTCTTGGAAAGCCGTATTAATTCATTACAAGCAAAAACAGAAATAAACAGATTTTCAGAACATTAGGAATGAGGTAGCAATTTTGAATTTTTTAATTAATTTAATCGCAATTCCGCTGGGATTTCTCATGAAAGTGATTTATAATTTTGTCGGAAACTACGGTATTTCGATTATTTTGTTTACGTTTGTCACCAGAATGATTCTGTTTCCTGTTTCTTATAAGCAGCAGAAAAATGCTGCAAGGATGCAGCTGCTCAATCCGAAGCTCAAGAAATTACAGGAAAAATATAAAAACGACCCTAACAAATTACAGATGGAACAATTTCAGCTTTATCAGGATGAGAATATCAATCCTTATTCTTCCTGTCTTACTTCTTTTATTCCGCTGATTTTGTTATGGGGGGTACTTGCTGTTGTATATAAGCCGATGACTTACATTATGGATTATAAAGAAGACATGATTGAAGATGCGAAATGCATTGTACTTTCTTTGGATGAAGAAGAGGAAAAGAATCTTTCCAAGAACAGTATGCGTCAGGAGTTAATCATCATGGATAAGATGATTCAGAATCCGGAGGCATTTTCGGCAGCAATCCGAGACGGTGAAATTACTTTTATTGAAAAAAATGCGGAAAAGACGAGAAAGCTTTCTTCTATTGACAGTAATTTTGTGACAGAGGTAACTGATTTTGCAGAGACTTTCACACTTGGGAGTGTGAAGCTCAGTGAAACGCCGAGTACAAATCCTTCTGAGAACTCCAGCTTTTTCCTGTTTTTAATTCCGATTCTGTCTGGTCTGATGCAGCTTATTTTTACGATTTACACGCAGAGTATGCAGAAGAAGCGTAATCCGGACATGCCGAGCATGGGGGGCATGAACATCATGCTTTATATGATGCCGCTTTTCTCGGTATGGCTTGCTTTTACTGTGCCGGCTGGTGTAGGTTTTTACTGGCTGTGTTCTTCTGTATTTTCATTTTTACAGAGCATGTTTCTGTATGCATGGTTTAATGAAGAGCGTGTTGAAAGAATCGGCGAGGCGGAGCGTGAAAAGGCCAAAAAGACTAAAAAGCGTCCTTCTATGATGCAGAGACTTATGGAGCAGCAGGAAGAAATGATGCGGCAGCAGGAGCAGCAGGGAATTTCCGGCAACAGAATACGTTATTCTGACGGTGATGGCGGTACGAAAATTTCCCGTGCAGAAATGGAAGAATACAATACGGCTGTTATTCGTGAAGCAAGGCGGCGTATTGCTGAAAAATATGGTGATACAGCAGATGCGGATTCTGATACAGATAATAAAAACAACAAGAAAAAATAACATGAACAGGAGGTTTTCGCATGACTCAGATTTTTAATGCAAAAACTGTTGAGGAGGCTAAAGAACTGGCTGCACGCACTTTTGGGGTGTTGCAGGAAGAAATTCAGTTTGAAATCCTTGAAGAACCTAAAAAAGGCTTCCTTGGCATCGGCAAGAAGGGCGAAGCCAGAGTACAGGCTACGTATATTCCGGCAGTACAGCCGCAAAACAATTCATTTCAGGAAGAAGAACCCGAAGTTCCTGCTTCTGTTGAGGGTTTGTCAGAGGAATCCCCTGTGACTGAAATTAAGAGTGAAAATGCAACAATGATTTCTGAGGCAGATGCTTCTGTTTCCGGAAGGAGTGAAAATGCAACAATCACTTCTGAGGCAGATGCTTCTGTTTCCGGAAGGAGTGAAAATGCAACAATC
>CADBOP010000196.1 GCA_902796255.1 uncultured Ruminococcus sp. | reverse complement strand
TGTATTTTGATTTTCATGCATACCAAGATTAGAAGTCATAAAAATCATACAGTTCCGCAGGCTGATTTTTCTGCCGGTGCTGTCTGTAAGAATCCCGTCTTCGAGAATCTGGAGAAGAATATGCAGTACATCCGGATGGGCTTTTTCTATTTCATCAAACAGGACAATACTGCACGGATGTTTCCGGAGATGGGAACAGAATACCGGTTCTTCGGAAAATCCGACATATCCGGCCGGTGCTCCGAGAAGCTTGGAGACAGAATGCTGTTCCATATATTCAGACATATCGAGCCGGAGAAGTGCTTTTTCTGTTCCGTAGAGAGTTTCGGCAAGAGTACGGACAAGGGCTGTTTTGCCGATACCGGTTGCCCCTAAAAACAAGAAAGACCCCACCGGACGGCTGGTTTCACGAAAACCGCTTCCGGCACGGCAGACAGCGTCACAAAGCTGTGCAATCACAGCATCATGACCGATAATTTTTTGCTGTAATGCAGATTGCAGATGCATTAATTTTTCCTGTTCTTCCGCAGTCATCTGTTCAAGAGGGATACCCGTCCGGAGTGATGCCACAGCAGCGACATCTTCGGGGGTCACTTCAGAGAAAGGGGCATTCCGGAGGGCGGCACGGGCACAGGACTCATCCAGCAGGTCGATTGCTTTGTCAGGAAAGCTTTTATCTGCAATATATTTCTGTGACAAATCAATACAGGTCTGCAAGACCTGTCCGGATAAAAATACATGATGATATTCTTCATAATTTGCTTTCAGGCCTTCGAGAATTTTAAATGTCTGTTCGGGAGTGGGTTCCTGAACAGAAATGCTCTGGAATCTTCTTGCAAGTGCAGCATCTTTTTCGATAGTTCTGGCATATTCCGCCGGTGTGGTTGCACCAATAATTTTCAGTTCTCCTCTGGCAAGCTGTGGCTTGAGCATATTAGCCGCATCGATAGCCCCTTCTGCTGCTCCTGCACCGACAATCATATGCAGTTCATCAATAAATAAAATGATTCGTTTGCTGTGTATCACTTCTTCGATACAAGCCCTGACACGTTCTTCAAAATCGCCTCTGTATTTTGCCCCTGCCAGAAGAGCACCCAAATCGAGAGAAAAAATAAACATGCCTGTCAGATGGGACGGCACTTCTCCCCTTGCGAATCTGTCTGCAACGCCCTGAATAATTGCCGTTTTACCGACACCGGCTTCGCCGATTAAGCAGGGATTGTTTTTACTTTTTCGGGAGAGAATCTGCAATACCCTGTCAATTTCATTTTCCCTGCCAATCAGCGGGTCGGCCTTGGCAGAGGGCAATAATAATTTTCCATACCGGAACAGCTGAGGAAATTCCGAAGCAGTCGGCACGTCCGGCATAAAAGAAATTTCGTCAGTATCGCAGGCTTTTTCGAGAGCTGCAATATCAATATGCATAAATTCGAGCAGTTCTGCTGCTGCACAGTTTTCATCTCTGAGCATGGCAGATAATACCAGTCGGGTGCTGATTTTGGAAAGATGTTCTTTATCAGCGATTTCCTGTGCTTCGGAAAGTACTCTGTGCAGGGCGGGAGTCATATTATGATAACTCGGGGCAGTCCGGCTGCCTTTGCCGATAGTTTGCAGCATCTGCTGAGAAAATTTCTTTTCTGTGACACCGGAATCCTGAAGGATATTTGCAGCAGAATTGGGCTGCTGGTGAAGAAGGCCTAATAAATAATGTTCTGTACCGATATAGGTATGTCCCATTTCTCCGGCAAGGCACATAGCCGCTTCGAGAGAAAGCATCGCATTTTCTGAAAACCTGTTAATTTCATAATCATAATTCTGCATAAAAAAAGGAACTCCTTTACTGTTAAGATACAATAACAGTATAGCATTTTCTTTCTGCAATATTTGTCGGAACAGCAGAAAAAAACAATTCATTTCCCGGCAATTGCAGAAACTTGACAAAATTCTGCAAATATGTTATGATAAGAAATAATAAAATACTACCGGAGGTGAATACATGAATTACAGAGAATTATATTTTCAGCATCATAAAGGCAAAAAGCTGATGTTCAAAAAAGGGGTATATTACAAGTGTGTTTCCTGTAAGAAATGGTTTCCGAAATCAGAAATCACTGTTGACCATATTATCCCCAAACGCAAAGGCGGTCTGGATGTCATCAGTAATTTGCAGGCAATGTGCCGGAGCTGCAATTCCAGCAAACGTGACAGGCAATCCAGAACAGATACTATCAAAGGTGTTGTGGGCATGACAGCACAAGGTGAACTTGGACATTTTATCGAAAGTGCCGCCAAACAAAAAGTCAAAGATGCACTGGGTATCAAATATAAAAGAAAATAATCCGTCAGCAGTCACATAATTTTCCTTCTGTCATACTATGTACTATGAAACAACGCTGAAAGCGAAGTTTCAGATATATATTATACTATAGCAAGGAGATTATGTCTTATGTGTTTTGATAACAATAACAATGGCTGCTGCTGGATGATTTTCCTGATTCTGATTTTATTCTGCTGCTGCGGTAATAATAATAACTGTGGCTGCAATAATAACTGCGGCTGTGGCTGCTGATTGCTGCATTCTCAAAAACAGAACCTCCCCTGTATTCAGGGGAGGTTTCTGGTTGGTTTTATCTTCGTCTGATTCTGCACTTTTCCGCACTGATAGCAGAACTGTGCATCCGGATTAATCAGCTTTTCTCCGCAGAAACGACAAAACTGCCGTCTGGAAACTGCCGGAGAAGCTATCGGCTTCGGCATATCTACACTTTGTGTACTCTGTTCCGGCGGTGCAAGCTCTGGCTTGAAAGTTACCAGATTCCAGAGGATTCCAATCAGAAACAGAAGAATACAAATCAGCAGGCCGACACCGGAAAAATGCACTGTCTGCCCACGCAGAGCAGTACTGAGTTCCGCAGGAAGATGTATCAGGTTCAGAATTTTGGACATCAGCAGACCAGTCAGGAACAGCACAAAACATGGTACAGAAGCGGCTATGCTGCATAATTTAAAAGCTCTGCCGATTTTTTTCATGCTTCGGATATGAATCAGAATCAGCCATATCAGTGCAGCTGTCAGCAGAAGAACCAGCACAATCTGTGTCGGAAAAGCCAGAGATAACCGGAGAAAAAAGCCTTTTACGCCTTTATACATATAAGATTCAAGGGTATTATTTACCAAAGTCAGCGGATGGTCAAGATTCTCCTTTAATTTTTTCTTATCTGGGTCAAGAAAGCGGAGGCCGGTTTTATCATAGATAATATCTGCATTTTGTTCCAGTGCAGAAACAAATTCCTGTGCATCGATTTCAGGAAACTCCCCGCCCTTTGCAAGATACTGATTATATTGTTCCGTCAGGGCGGCAGCAAAATCAGTAAATGTCCCGTTATGCAGGATTTCCTGTACTTCTTCCACACTGATACGGTCATCCTGAATATATTCGTCCAGAATATACTGTGCCAGCGAAACTTCCTCGCCGTCCGGATTCTGAATTTTTATGTTCTCCAGCATTACAGATTCCACAGCTTGGGGAATGGCATCCGTTTTCACATAATAATGCAGATTCATACAAATCAGCAGCCAAGCCGTCAGCAGGAAAATACTGCATGTACAAAGAAGCGTGAATAAAATATATTTCTTCATGCTGTAAATTTTATCTTGCTTTTGTTTCATCACAGCCCATCCTTTTTAAGAGTTAAAATTTTTATTTCTGATGTTTCATTGTCAGGCTGATGCGTTTTCTTTTCAGGTCTACACCCAGAACAGTCACTTCCACGACATCGCCGACTTTGACGACTTCCAGCGGATGTTTTACAAATTTTTCATCTGTCAGCTGTGAGATATGCACTAAACCGTCCTCATGGACACCGATATCCACAAAGCAGCCAAAATCGACAATATTCCGGACTGTGCCGACAAGCTTCATTCCTTCTTTGAGGTCACTCATCTGCATGACATCACCACTTCTCATAAGCGGCGGCGGGAGTAAATCTCTTGGGTCACGGCCGGGTTTCCGGAGTTCCTGTGTCATATCATTGAGCGTATACACCCCGATGCCTAATTCTTTTGCAAGCGTTTCCGCATCGGATTTTCTGACTTTTTCGTCCAGAGCTTCTAAATTTCCTGAGGCAGCGTCTTCGATAGAATAGCCGAATTTTTTGAGCAGGGTTTCCGCCGCCTGATAAGATTCCGGATGTACAGCCGTATTGTCAAGCGGCTGTGAACCGCCGGAGATTCTTAAAAATCCGGCACACTGTTCAAATGCTTTTTTGCCAAGTTTCGGAACTTTCAGAAGTTCTTTCCTGTTCCGGAAAGCCCCATTCTCTTCACGGTATTTGACAATATTTTTGGCGACAGTATTATTGATTCCGGCGATATGCGAAAGCAGCGGCACAGATGCTGTATTCAGGTCAACACCGACAGCATTCACACATTCTTCGACAACACCATCTAACGCTGTCTGCAAGTCATTTTTCGGCATATCATGCTGATACTGTCCGACACCGATAGCCTTCGGGTCAATTTTGACTAATTCTGCCAGAGGGTCTTGCAGTCTTCTTGCGATAGAAACGGCACTTCTGAGAGAAACGTCATAATCCGGAAATTCTTCAGCAGCAAGTTCAGAAGCGGAATAGACCGAAGCCCCTGCTTCAGAAACGACCATATATGAAACTTTATGAGAAAATTCCGGCAGAAGTTCCGCAATAAAGCTTTCTGACTCTCTGGAGGCTGTACCATTGCCGATGGCAATTGCTGTAATCTGATAAGTTTCCACAAGTTCCTTGACTTTCTGAGCGGCTTCTTTTTTTCTGTATTCGCCGAAAGTAGGATAAATAATTGCCGTATCCAGTACTTTTCCGATACCGTCCACAACAGCGAGCTTACAGCCGTTTTTATATCCGGGGTCGAATCCGAGAGTTACTGTATTTTTGAGAGGCGGCTGCATCAGGAGCTGTTTCAGATTGGAAGCGAAAACTTTAATTGCATTTTCGCACGCAGTATCCAGAAGAGCATTTCTGACTTCACGGACAGTAGACGGAATAATTAATCTTTTTGCACTGTCGCAGGCAGCCTGCCGGACAAGTTCACCGGAAGGAGTAGAAATTTCTTTCAGATAATGCTTGGTACAGGTACGTTCTGCCATTGTATCTGATGCATTGACAGTGACTTTCAGATAACCTTCTTTTTCACCACGGTTGATAGCAAGAATCTGATGTCCCTGCAATCTGGGAACAAGTTTTTCATATTCATAGTAATCAAAATACACAGCTGCTTCTTCGGGAGATTCTTCTGCTTTATCTGTTGCCGAGCAGCCGATTGTACCGAAACGCTGATATAAATCCCGCATTTCCGAACGAATTTCAGCATTATCAGAAATTTCTTCAGCGATAATATCCATAGCTCCTTGCAGAGCCGTCTGAATATCCGGAATTTCTTTTTCTTCGGAGAGATATGCCTGTGCAAGCTGTTCAGGGAAAATTTCCGGATTCTGTGTAAGAATGGCTTCTGCCAGCGGAGCAAGTCCCTTCTCACGGGCGACAGAAGCTCTGGTTTTGCGTTTTTCTTTAAACGGCCGGTAAATATCTTCCAGTTCGACCTGTGTCATGGCTTTATCGACAGCCTGTCTGATTTCGTCCGTCATAGCGTTTTTATTTTCGATTGCTGTGAGGATTTCTTCTTTTCTGGTTTCAAGATTCCGGAGTGCCTGCAAGCGGAGAGCAATTTTGCGGATAGTCTGGTCATCGAGAGCACCTGTCAGTTCTTTCCGGTAACGGGCAATAAAGGGAACAGTTTTTCCGTCATCGAGCAATTCAACAACGTTTTTTACCTGTTCAGGTCTAATCTGAAATTCTTCTGTAAGAATCTGAATCATATCCATCATAAGATATATCTGTCCTTTCTGATAATAAATTTTATGAATCAAGATATTTATGAATGACTTTCATAAAGGCATCGCCATATTTTTCGAGCTTTACACGGCCGACCCCCTGCACACTTAAAAAAGCCATATCTGAAACAGGCTGTTTCCGGCACATATCCCTGAGGGTCATATCTGTAAAAATAACATAAGCCGGAACATGTTCTTTCTGAGAGAGTTTCTGCCGGCATTCCTTGAGCAAAGACAGCAATGCTTCATCTGTATCAACTTGGTTTTCTTTGTTCTGCACGGAAGCAGTACCGGTTTTCCGGACAGGCATAGAGAGTGTTTGTTTTTCTTTCAGGAACAGGCCGGATTTCCGGTTGAGACAAAGTTTCTGTTCTTTTTCAGAAAGCATACCGGTACTGATAAGATATTTTATGATTTCAAGGCACTGTTTTTCTGAGATATCTCTCATAATGCCATAAGTAGGGAGAGTTTCAGAAAGCTGTAGCTGCTGATATTTTTCAGTTTTGCCTGCTCTGAGAATCTGTATCAGGGATTCAGAATCAAAATATAAATTTCTTTTATATAAATAATAAATACAGGAAATGATTTTCTGTGCTTCGGAAGTAATATCCTTCTGTTCGCAATGTATCCGGCAAAAACTGCAATTTCCGCAGTATTCCGGTGCAGTATCACCGAAATACTCCAGCAGATAATGCCGCAGGCAGGAACTGCCTGTGCAATACTGCTGCATAGCTTTGAGCCTTTGTTTTTCCCTGTTCTGGAGCTGAATTTTCAAACCGGCATCTATTTCAAGATTCTGGCCGAAATTGTCAATAAAATACTGATTAATCCTGATATCTGAACTATCATAAAACAGAATACAGTTTGCAGGACTTCCGTCACGTCCCGCCCTGCCGGCTTCCTGATAATAATTTTCGATATTTTTCGGCATATTATAATGAATTACAAAACTGACATCAGATTTATCGATTCCCATACCGAATGCATTTGTTGCAACAATCAGCCGGACTTTATCATACAGAAATGCTTCCTGATTTTCATAGCGTTCTTTGTCTGTCAGTCCGGCATGGTAACGTACAGCAGAAAAGCCTTTATGATTTAAATCTTCTGTCACTTCCTCAACCAGCCTGCGGGAAATACAGTAAACAATGCCGTTTTCATCCGGATGCTGTTTCAGAAATTGCAGTAATGCTTCAAATTTATCTCTGGGCTGTGCAACAGAAAAATAAAGATTTTTTCTGTTAAACCCTGTTGTCAGGCAGAACGGATTTTTCAAATGCAGAATATTTTTCACATCTTCGGCGACTTCTTTTGTTGCCGTGGCCGTAAACACACTCAGAACAGGCCGGTACGGCAGATATTTCAGAAAAGAAACAATTTTCAGATAGCTTGGCCGGAAGTCCTGCCCCCATTGTGAAACGCAATGCACCTCATCAACAGTAATCATAGAAACCGGAATTTCATTTGCAATTTTCTGCATACTGGCTGTTTCGAGCCGTTCGGGGGCAACATAAAGAAGTTTTATTTTCCCCTGATACACCTGTCTCAATACAGATTTATAATTTATTTCATCCATCATGCTGTTCAGACAGCCGGCAGGGATTCCGGCCATCCGGAGAGCCGTGACCTGGTCCTGCATAAGGGAAATCAGCGGAGAAATTACGATTGTGAGGCCATTCATCATCAAGGCCGGAATCTGATAGCATAAAGACTTCCCCGCACCGGTGGGCATAATGCCGAACACATCCTGCCCCTGTAAAATATGAGAAATCAATGTTTCCTGCCCGTTCCGGAATGTATCATAACCGAAATAATATTGCAGAATTTCAGAAGCCGTCACTATCCAAATCCTCCTTGCAAGTTTTTATTTCATACTGCCAATTTTATTATACTACAAAATAAAAAAAATTGCAAGACATAGCATAAAAAAATTATGAAAGAGTACAGACAGGCCTGCACTCTTTCCTGAACTTATTCTGTATCTGTTTTTTGTTTTGCCTGTCTGAGACGGGCATATTTTCTTTTTGTGGCCATTCCGCCTCTGATATGACGTTCCTGTTTATTTTTGAGCAATACAGCATGCACTTGTTCAGCGAGTTCCGGCTGTATGTAAGGCAGGCGTTCGCTGACATCTTTATGCACTGTGCTTTTGGAAATACCATATTTTTTGGCTGCTGCACGTACAGTTGTCTGATTTTCAAGAATATACGTGCCGAGCATGACAGCTCTGTCACTTGTGTACATAATCTTCACTCCCATTTCTGTTTTCTCTGAACAAAATCGAGAATTCTTTAGAGTATATGCATAAAAACCGTAATTTAGCAGAAAATCGTGTAAAAAAATAAAAAAAAATATGTTCATAATTTTGAAATTAAAAAAGATTGATTTATTCAGCATTTTCATGTATACTAATTAGCAGGAGTTAACCTGTCAAACAGCGGCAATTATAAAGCATTTTATATATTTTTATCATAAAATGGGTAAAAAATATGTAAACACCATACGAATGTTAAAAAAATATCATACTCATGATTGACAAAACCTTGACAAAGTCCTGAAAAAGTAGTATGATAATAACTGTAAAGAAAGAATGTATCTTAAAAGCATTCGTATACTGGAAAGGAAGATGTCATTTATGTTCAAAAACTTTGCACCTGAATGGGAAGGCTTCGTGCCCGGCAGATGGAGTAATACTTCTGTCAATGTCCGTGATTTTATTCACAAAAATATTACCCCTTATGACGGAGATGAAAGTTTCCTTGAAGGGCCGACAGAGGCAACCAAGCAGCTCTGGGAGCAGGTAATGGATTTATCACGTCAGGAACGTGAAGCAGGCGGTGTTCTGGATATGGATACCAAGATTATTTCTACTATCACATCCCATGGCCCCGGCTATCTGAATAAAGATTTAGAGAAAATTGTCGGTTTCCAGACAGACAAGCCGTTCAAGCGTTCCCTTCAGCCGTGCGGCGGTATTCGTATGGCACAGCA
>CADBOP010000195.1 GCA_902796255.1 uncultured Ruminococcus sp. | reverse complement strand
TTCATAAGCAATCACATCTTTCGTAGCAGAATAAATTCAAGATAGAACATCCATGGGAGTATACCTCGATTCTAACAATTTCTGGTTGTGTGCTATATAGAAAGTTTCGCTTGCCATGTTTAAGCCTTAGCAGAAGATTCTGAACCTGCGGCACTGAAACTTTAAGAGCATGTTCAGAATTAGACGAATTTCGGCTTTATCGCAGAATTGACAACGGTACTAAACCCTCAGGGAATGAAACCGGAGGAACAACTCCGAGTTTACGATTTCAACCTGAACATCACTTACCTGCGACAGACGAAACCGCCTGCTGCTGTGAATCCTTATCTTCCATTGGTTTCGCCTCCAGACAGAGCACCTGCATATTCAACAGGGAGATAAAACTGTTAAGCAGGATTCCTGTAAATTTACTCTCACTTCCGGAGAGTATCACAGTTTTGATTGGGGATTGCAATCCTTATCATGGTTTTATTATAGCACAGGTTTTATAAAAAGTCAATAGTTTTTTTCAAAAAAATTGAAAAAAACTTAGTTTTGTTATACTATACAAATTCTGGATTTATGATTTGTGCAGAATGTGAATTGCAATAATTTTAATATTATGCTAAAATAAAAATAAAATAATACTAACAAGGAGTGTAGTGCTTATGTTAAAAAATATTCCGCCGATTTTATCTCCGGAGATGCTGAAAGTGCTGTGTGAAATGGGGCACAGTGACCGGCTTGTGATTGCTGACGGGAACTTTCCGGCTGCAAGCATGGGGAAAGATGCGATTGTTCTCCGCTGTGACGGGCATGGTGTGCCGGAACTTCTGGATGCAATTCTGACCGTTTTTCCGCTGGATACTTATGTGGAAAAACCTGTGAATCTGATGCAGGTCGTTGCTGGCGATAACGTTCAGACACCTATCTGGGAGACATATAAAGAAATTATTGCCAGACATGACCCCAGAGGGGCAGAAACAATTGACTGTCTGGAGCGGTTTGCTTTCTATGAGGAAACTAAAAAAGTTTACTGCATTATTGCTACAAGCGAATCTGCTCAGTATGCGAATATCATGCTTCAGAAAGGTGTAATTATATAAAAATCTGCCGGAGAGATGTTTGAAATCCTCCGGCAGATTTTTTCTGAGATTTTCAGAACAGGAGATTGGAAAGGGAGATTACTGAATTATAATAATACAATGCCATGTCCGGCACAGGCCTGAATCATGTCATCCGGCCAGATAGAAGCCTGTACTTCGCCGATATGAGCCTTTTCTAATAATAACATGCATAATCTTGACTGGCCGATACCGCCGCCGATAGTCAGGGGCAGTGTGCCTTCTGCAATCATTTTATGATATTCATATTTATTTCTGTCGAGGGCATCTGCTTCGGCCAGCTGGCTCTGGAGAGAAGTTTCATCCACACGGATTCCCATAGAAGAAATTTCAATTGCTTTCTGAAGCGTTTCATTCCAGAACAACAAATCGCCGTTCAGAGCCCAGTCATCATAGTCCGGAGCACGGCCGTCATGTTTCTCCCCGCTTCTGAGCTTGCCGCCAATCTGCATGATGAATACAGTACCATGTTCCTGACAGATGAGATTTTCACGTTCTTTCGGGGTCTTGTCCGGATATTTATCTTCCAGTTCCTGTGTCGTGATAAAATATACCTCTTCTTTCAGGGTTGTCTTGAATACCGGATAACGCAGATTTACTTTTCTTTTTGTAAAGACAATTGCCTTGACGATATTTTTCACAGTCTCTTTCAGAAATTCCAGATTTCTCTGGTCACGGGTGATAACCTTTTCCCAGTCCCACTGGTCAACAAAAATAGAGTGCATATTGTCTGTATCATCATCACGGCGGATGGCATTCATATCTGTATAAATCCCTTCGCCGGCCTGATAGCCATAACGATAGAGAGCCATTCTTTTCCATTTAGCAAGCGACTGTACCACTTCGGCTTCTTTGTTGTCGATTTCTTTGATAGTGAAATCTACTTTTCTTTCCACACCGTTGAGGTCGTCATTGATACCGCTTCCCTTGCGGACAATCAGCGGAGCAGAAACTCTGTCGAGTGTCAGTGCGAAAGAAAGTGTCTGCTGAAACAAGTCCTTGATATACTTAATAGCGTGCTGGGTTTCACGCAGGGTTAGTGCAGAAGCATATCCTTCAGGCAGAATTAAACTTTTGGACATAGAAATCAATCCTTTCGATAAAATAAGAAAAGACGTTCCGATTGCATGAAATGCAATGAGAACGCCTTTGTTCTTTGTGATTACATGCTTATTATAGCATATTATAATAAATTTGTCAAGTTATTTTTTTAAATTTTCCGAGCTGAAAACTTAATTTTATTATCTGATATAGCCTGCACTTCTGGGGAACATAATCACATCACGAATATTCTGGACACCTGTCACATACATGATTAATCTCTCGAAACCGAGACCAAATCCGCCGTGCGGTACAGAACCATACTTCCTCAAATCCAGATAATCCTGATATAAATCCAGATTCATATTGCGTTCGTTCATCGCAGCCACGAGCTTGTCATAATCATATTCACGCTCACTTCCGCCGATGATTTCACCGACACCCGGCACAAGCAGGTCAACCGCAGCAACGGTTTTTCCGTCCGGATTCTGTTTCATATAGAAAGATTTGATTTCTTTCGGATAGTTTGTCACAAAAACAGCTTTATTGAATACTTTTTCAGAAATATATCTTTCATGTTCGGTCTGCAAATCACAGCCCCATTCTACCGGATACTGGAATTTCTCGCCGGATTCCTGCAATAATCTGATAGCTTCTGTATATTCGCAGACAGCAAATTCATGAGAGATTAATTCTTCCAGCCTTGCAATCAAGCCTTTCTCGAAATGCTGGTCGAAGAATTTCATTTCTTCCTGACAGGTATCAAGCACAGTTCTGATAACATATTTAATCATATCTTCAGCGAGTGCGATAACGTCCGGCAGTTCCATGAAGGCTACCTCCGGTTCGATATGCCAGAATTCAGCAAGATGCTTAGGCGTATTGCTGTTTTCTGCTCTGAAAGACGGGCCGAAAGTATAAATTTTACCCATTGCCATAGCAGCCATTTCGCCTTCGAGCTGGCCGGAAACGCTCAGGCCGGCACGTCTGCCGAAGAAATCATGAGCATTATATTCTTCTTCGTTTTTAAATTCCGGAGCATAGCCGAGTGTTGTCACCTGAAACATTTCCCCTGCCCCTTCGCAGTCACTGCCTGTAATCAGAGGCGTATTGACATAGACATAATTTCTGTCCTGAAAATATTTATGAATCGCTTCTGCCAGAACAGAGCGTACTCTCATGACAGCATTGAATGTATTTGTCCGGCCTCTCAGATGGGGCATAGTTCTTAAAAATTCAAGTGTATGTCTTTTTTTCTGGAGGGGATATTCTGCCGGACACTTGCCGAGTACTGTAATTTCCTTGGCATTGATTTCCACACCGCCGTTCTGCCCTTCTACGACTGTACCAATCACTTTCACAGAAGTACCGACAGGCATAGCCTCTTCAAAAGCGATTCCGGTTGCCTTGTCAATAACAATCTGCATATGCGGCAGAGTTGTGCCGTCATTGAGGGCTAAGAAAGCCATTGTCTTGGAATTTCTGGAAGTTCTGACCCATCCGCAGACAGTAACTTCCTGATTCAGATAATTTTTGTCAGTAAAAATTTCTTTTAAATCAATATGCTGCATAATAAAAAATCCTTTCTTAATAAAATAAAAAACTCTCATCCTGAACAATCAGGACGAGAGATAATTTCCCGTGGTACCACCTGAATTACTGTAACAAGCACAGTCACTCAATACTGTTCACATGCATGAACATTCTGTTTAACGCACAGCAGACGGCATCACCTACTAATTTTTTAATAAAAAAATTTTCGGATAGCAGCTCAGGAGTGTTATTCATACCAGTTCTGTGGTACAGTTCTCAGCATTCTGTACTCTCTGTGCATGAGCTCTGATATTACTTCTCTCCGTCAAAGCTTTTGGAATATTAATATTATAGCACAGGAAAGCAGAAATGTCAAGTATTTCTCTTGACTTTTTAATAAAAACATGGTATACTGAAAAAAATATTTTTCAGAAAGGATATAGATATTATGTCACAATATCAGTATTTTAAAGTTTGCACAAAAGTTATAACAGATTCGCAGAAAGCCGTTTCGGTTCTGAAAAAAATAGAATCTGATTTTGCAGAACTGCAAGAAGAACTTGGATTTGAAATTAATCGTACCCAGACAGAAGATGCTGTTTCTCTGGAAGCAGAATATGGTGAAGTCCTGAGTGGCTGGCTTCCACATACAATAGATGAAATTCTGAAACCTGTTGATACACTGGGAAACGGTTCTTATGCAGCTATATTATATAATAATGATTTCGGCTGTTTTACTACATGTTTCGGGGCTTGCGGATTTCAGGAAATTTCTCCGGAGGATGTGCCTTCGGATATGCTGTTTTCATCGGGAGACAACTGGGGACTGACTATCACTGCTACGGAAGAAGCATGGAAAAAAGTACTTTCTTTTGAAGACATGGATTTTAAAAAATATATTATTACTCCTGAACATTATTATGAAGATACAGAAGAATTTTATCAGGTATTTCAGCAGCTCGATGAAAAAATCATGCAGGCTCTGTTCGGGACAGAGGAAAAAAATTTTCTCCGTATCACTGAATACGGCGACTGTGATGATGTTACAGAAACTGAAGGCAGATATGGAATCACTATCAGTGCCGGCAGATCTGTGAAAGAATCTCCGGAAAGTTTTCAGATTTTCAGAAAAGGCTTTTATGCATTAGTCAACTTGTTTCAGCAATATGATTCCGGTGCAACACTGACACTAACTACTTCTGATTCTGATGTATCTGCACTGGAATATGAAAAATATTTTATGATGTCTTTCCACGCAGACAGCAATCAGATTACTGAACCTGTATTCTATAAACTTGTGGTGACAGCATGATGAAGAAAATTGCCCTCTGGATATTATTTCTCTGCATGAGCCTGTTTCTCTGCGGCTGCTATGAAACCTATCAGCTTACTGATTCTGATACAGATTCCAACAGTCTGATAGTTTTTACAGATACTCCGACAGAATCAGAAATACTCACAGAAGCAGAGACTGCAACAGAACCGGAAACCATTTCGGATTCTGAAATTCTGACAGAAGCAGAAACACAGGTTTTTGAAACGCCTGAAAATGAACCGCTTCCCGATTCTGTCGAAAAAGACGGCTCTTACACCAGTCCGGAAGATGTGGCAGAATATATTCACACTTTCGGAACTCTTCCAGCTAATTTTATTACCAAAAAAGAAGCACAGGCACTTGGCTGGAACAGCTCTGAGGGAAATCTCTGGGATGTCGCTCAGGGTATGAGCATCGGCGGTGATTATTTCGGTAACCGTGAAGGACTTCTGCCAGACGGAAACTATCATGAATGCGATGTCAACTATCAGGGCGGCTATCGTGGAAAAGAACGTCTTGTCTACAGCGATTCCGGAGAAATTTATTATACCAACGACCATTATAAAACTTTCACACAGTTATACTAACAAGGAGATTTTTTATGACACATGTCTATGAACTGGACGGCAATCAGATGAAAGATTCTGCACAGGCACATGCCTATCTGAAAAAAATGCTGGAACTGCCGGAATACTACGGCATGAATGCAGATGCCCTTTTTGATTGTCTCACAGAAGAGTCCAGAGAAGTATTAATCTGGTTAAATTCTTCTGATAAAATCCACCCCAGAATCCTGAAAACTTTTGAAGAAGCTTCTCAGGAAAATCCGTTTATTACGATTATAGAAATAGAAGATGATGATTAAAAAATAAAATTCCCCTGCTTTCCGCATTCAGAAAGCAGGGGAACTTTTTTATCTTTATTTTACTTCTTTGGAAATATCCAAATTCATGCCCTTGATGGAATTTGCTACCAGTCCGGCAACAGCATTAGCACCGGTTTCAGTGAAATGTGTCATATCTGTAGAGCCTTCTACCGCTCCAATCAGATGATATTTATAAGCTGCATCATAACCGATAGAATTATAATGATTTACCATCAGTGTATTCAAATCAATACACGGAATATTATACTTGTTTGCCATACTCTTGCAGGCATCACAATAATTTGTATAGCTGTTGACAAATTTTCCGTTCGAGTAAGCTTTCAGGCCGATAACAGTTGTTACCAGAATCGGTGTACCACCCTTTTCGAGAGCACCTTCAATATATTTTTCCATATACCACTCATAAGAACCTTCTGTCGGATTATTGACATTTCCGCATACAGGAGCATACCGTTCTGCATTACTTGCCGCAGAATCGTTAATTGCAAACTGGACTAACAAATAATCATCTTTCTGCATAGAGTCCAGAATTGTCTGCAATCTTCCGTTATCATAGAAACTCTTGGAGCTTCTGCCGGCAATTGCATGATTTGAAACAGTAACCTTATCTGCATTGAAATAATTGCCTAAATAATATCCCCATCCCTGCTGCGGAGCATAGCTTGCACGGTAGCTCTGTACAGTAGAATCACCAGCGATATAAATTGTCTGTGTTGTAGAAACAGGCTGCTGTTCTGGTTCGGGAGCAATATAGATTTCTGCAATTGGTTCATCTGTCCATTCTGTTCTGAGATAATCAATATTCGGTCCGCCGTTTGCCGTCTGGGAAGTCAGACGAATTACATTTGCACCGGCAACCAGAGGCAGCACAATTGCTCTTTCCTGCCAGCTTGTCCACGCACCTGTGGACAGGAAATCCTGCATCCAGAAATCTGTATTGTCATTGACCTGAATTTTCATCTGTCTGTTATCCTGACTGCCGTTTGCAATATTGAATGTACACAGATAATTTCCGGCTTTGGGAGCATCTACAGTAAATTCAATAAAACTTCCGGTTTCGTTATATAAATTCAGATAAGCATCAGAAGTAAATCCGGCATTGGTATCTTCATAATAGCATCTTGTATATCCGGCATCAATAGCATAATAAACATCTTTGCCAGTTTCTTTATATTCCATGCCTTTTCCGTGGAGGAAATTGGTCAGAGCTTTGACATCCAGTGCATCGATATTGACATCACCGTTGATGTCAGAAATCTTTCTGTCCTGATGGGTAAATTTCTGATTCTGCACCTGTTTTTTCAGCAGAAGCTGGTCATAGATATTCACAACACCATCATGATTAACATCGCCCTTGATGACAGTATCTGTTTTTGCTTCTGTCACAGGGTCAAGATACCATGTCTGGCAGGCATGACCGTTTCTTTCCCATTCCTGAACATTTGCCTTGTTATCCAGCGAAGCATTGATAATCTCAACTGCACTCTTGTCATTAGAGCATCTTGTTGTGATGACATAACTGCCATTGCTCTGTTTCACAAACTTGAACATCTGGGCATTACTTTGAGAATCCTGCCAGATACCGATATTTGTACCATTTGCAGAGCGTGCTGCTGTAACATCAAGCAGTTTTGAACCGTCTCCGGCACAGCTATAAATATGATAATAGCCATTTCCGGCTGATTCTGCCCGCCAGAGAGAATATTTATTATAAATTTCCGGATTGTCTGTCTGTGAAACATTCACACCGTCTTCCGGAGCAGCTTCAATAGAAAGATACTGACCCGAATTTCCGTTCCGGAGCATAAACACTTCTGAGCCAATTTCGGCAGCTTCTTCTTCAAAAGCAAGTTCTGCCATAAGTTCAGCAAGTTTTGTCGAGCCTTTCAGGCTCTGATGCAAATCATCATCTGCAGCATAATATTCTGTCATAGCATCATAACCGCCGATAGAGATTCCGAAATTCTGCCATGCAGTGAACAAGTCCACAACTTTGACACCCTGTTCCTGTCCAATCTGGTCGAGCTGACCACCGAACCAACGGCCTGACAGCATGGGAGAACGGTTCAAATCTCCGTGGCGGCCCTGCTGCTTGACTAAAATCACAGTCATGCCCTTAGCTTTGGCTTTTTTGACCATATCTGTAACAACATTATAATATTCATCACCATTGGAATAATTAGTATCATTAATGCCGATAGAAATAATATAATAATCTCCGGTTTTTCCATAAGTTTCGATAGGCACGAACTGTCCGCCATCTACGAAGCCTTTGGCATACTGTCCGGAAGTCGCCATATTTCTGACAACATAATTCGCTGCCGGTGTTCCGGACAAATAATTTTTAATCAGCTGTCCCCAGCCATGCTGGGCAGTATCGGCCTGATTATAATAATTTGCAACAGTAGAGTCTCCGCAAATCCATAAATGCGGATTCATTTCACCAGTTGTATTCAGCTGTTTAATTTCAATTGCAGAAACAGACCGCTGACCGTTTGCGATACCTGTCACAGCCTGAATATTCAGCTGACCATCTGTAACAGGAAGCTGAATCGTTTCCGTTGCATTAAGTCTGGTCAGGTTCATGATTTGCATCATACCTTCCATTTTGATGGAACATCTTGGTGCATTTCCCACAGTAACAGTCACTTCATACAGACCTTTCGGCAGGTCAACGTTAAAAGTATTTGCAGCATCATCAGAATTGAACGAAACAGCATCGCTGCCCGCACCGCTTCCGCCTGCATTGACATCGGAAACGTTTCCTGTCTGGGCGAAGCCATAGCCGAGCGAACTGCTATAGCCTGTTGCGGCTGTTACTCCGGTATAGCCGGAAGAAACGCCGCCGTTTCCGAAATCGAACTTCCAGTTTGCTGTAGCAGCAGAAGCCGTCATAGAATTTGTGAGTCCTGCCGGTATAGCCGGAACTGCCATTGCACAGGCCACCAGTGCACTCAGCAGTTTAGTTTTAAAATTTGTCATGAAATACCTCCTTGGAGTCAGTTTAAAAAATCATATATTTTATGAACGAATCATGTCTTTATTGTATATTTTACCTGAAATTCTCCGGAAATTCAATGACTAAAAATATTCAAAATTATATTTTAATCTATTTTTTATAACGTTTTCGGTATGTTTTTATCTTTTTTTTATTAATTTTTCTGTTATTTCATGATATTTAAGAACAAATTCACAGTTTATTCATGATTAATCAGCAATAATTTCTGCACTCTGGAGAGCTGTTTGATTTCATATTCTCTCCGGAGTGCATCAGATTTATTATCAAATTTTTCCAGATAAACTAATTTCACAGGTCTGCGGGAACGGGTGTATTTTGCCCCTGTTCCGGCATTATGTTTCCGGATTCGTTTTTCCGGATTGGTTGTCCAGCCGGTATAGAGTGTACCGTCAGCACACTCTGCAATATAGACATAATTATGCATAATCTGTGCCGAAATTAGTAGTAACAGGTTTATGAAACAGCATACTTTTATGCATATCCAAAATCCTCTGGTTGGAACTGCCTCTGAACAGTAAATTCAGACTTTTCTTAGCTTCAATAAATTCGCCGTCCACAAGCCAGTCCGTCACTTCGAGCAAGTCACCATAGTGATTTTTGGAATTTTGATTCTTGATTAAATATTCCAGCTCAAAGCCTGTATAAGTCATGATATTTAAATTTAATTTTTTGATTTCCCTGCCGAGTTCAGCAAGGGCTTCTGCCTGACAGAAAGGTTCGCCACCGCTGAAAGTCACGCCGTCAAGAAGCGGATTTTTCCGGATATTGGCGAGCAGTTCACTGGTACTGACAACTTTTCCGCCTTCAAATGCATGAGTCTGCGGATTCTGACAGCCGGGGCAGTGGTGCGGGCAACCCTGTGTAAAAATAGTATATCTGAATCCAGGACCATCTACAATAGAATCATTG
>CADBOP010000194.1 GCA_902796255.1 uncultured Ruminococcus sp. | reverse complement strand
TTTCTTTTTAAAAAATAGATTCAGCATATTCTGCAATCTCCGTTTCTTTGTGTAATATTCTCTGCCGGAATAGATATTCCGGCAGATGTGTTATTTCTGATTATCTTTATAATATAAAAGGCAGTGACAATAGCCTTCAAACTCAGGGTCAGCAATCTGCTCACGAAATTCTTTGCACATGCACTTGGTTTCCGGAGTCCGTTCAATACGGCATGGGCAGTAACCGCCTGTCTGTTTTAGTCCTTCCCGAATCATATCAACAATCTTCTTGTCTTCGTTCAGCCGTACCATCAGCAGGAAACCCCATGTTTTCTGAAAATTTCTTTTACCTGTGCTGCATTTCTCAGACCGGTCACACGTTCGAGTATTTCGCCGTTCCGGAATAAAATCATAGTAGGAATTGCAGAAATTCCGAATTGCATTACCAGTTCACGGCATTCATCTGCATTTACTTTTCTGATTTGCAGAGCGGGATTTTCTTCGTCAATCTGGTGCAGAATTTCTCCCTGCATCATGCAAGGGCCACACCATGATGCCCAGAAATCCACTAAAATAGGAATATCGCTTTGAATTTCCTGTTTAAAATTTTCCTGATTTAAATTTTTAATCATAATAAAAATCCTTTCTGTTTTGTTTTTATAAAACAGAGGCCAGAACATGTGTAGTGACCTCTGCAATAGTTTTAACTTTATATTTTATTTTATGCTTCTGCATCAGTACCAGCCTCATCAGAAGAACCTGCATCTGCCGGAGCAAGACTGCCGTCTGTGCCTGTGATAGTAAAGTTGACTTCTACTGTTGTCCACTGGGAGAATGCAGCAGGGTCAATCAGCTGTGCGGAATAATCTTTGCAGATATCCAGAGCATCACCGTCTTCATCATAAAGAGGGCCGTCAATGCAGCGGGCATCATCAGAAGGAGTAGTTACCCATGTATTATAAATATTAGTTCTTGTTTCAATGCCGTCATCACTGGAAGTGTAATTCTTTGCACTCATTTCAATTTCATTTCCATCGACTTTAATGCTGTCGATTGTGATAACTGCACCAGGGTACATAGATTCGCCTTCCGGAATCATAACAGACAAAAAGCCTAAACCTTCAGGGGTATACTGGTCAGTCGGGTCGCCTGTGGTATCATAACGGAAACCGTTTGTATCTGCTGTAACGCTGACAGTATAAGAACCATCACCCTGAATATCAGCAACACCTGCATTATAAGCAAGCATATAGCCGTCTTTTTCTGCACTGCCCCAGTACTGAATCCACCACTGGCCGTCTACAATTGCAAGATAAGCCTGACCAGGCTGGGCAGTAACCGCCGGTTCAAAATCAACATCCTGACTCTGTGTTACTTCCTGTGCAGTAGCATCGGCAGTCGTTTCCGAAGCGGAATCTGTATCTTCTTCCGCAGATGCGGCACTGGCATCGCCGTTTGCAGCAACAGGAGAAGTTTCAGGAGCTTCCTGAACAATTTCAGAACTGGAATTTTCAGCAGTAGAAGTTCCAGAACCGCCGCAAGCTGTGAAAGCAGCACCCATCATCAGAGCAGCTGTCAGACATGCAAGATATTTTTTCATTTTCATAGTTGAAATCCTCTTTTCATAGATTTTAAAATTAATTCATCATAATTTAATCATACACGATTTTAAAAAAAAGTGCAATATACGGAATACCTGAATTTTGCTTCTGGTTTCTCTCCAAAACTGTGATAATCGACAAAATTTGCAGTTCAGGTACTTTCTTCCAGTTCGCACAATTCTGCAAAACAAGCTTCAGATTGATTTTTTGCCTGTTCCATTTCAGCACAGACAGCCTGCATTTTCTGATAATCTGTACAGATTTCAGGCAGAGTTAATTTTTCTTCGAGTGCAGCAATCTGTATTTCCAGAGTTTCAATTTGTTTTTCCAGTTCTTTCATACGATTTCTGCGGGCAGCATCTGCACTCCGCTGTGCCTTGGTTCTGTGAGAAGAGACAGCAGCGGCCTGTTTTGCCTGTTTGGCGGCTTCAAGCTGCCGAGCCTGTTCCAGAGCCTGTGCAGCGGCTTTCTGTTTCGCTTTTTCTTCAAGCCATGCTTCAAAACCGTAGGGATAAAATACCGCTCCGTCCGGTGTGAGTTCAAGCAACTGTGTGGCTAATTTCTTGAGAAAATATCTGTCATGAGAAACAAACAGAAGTGTTCCGGTATAGACATCCAGAGCTTCTTCAAGCACTTCTTTCATGGGCAAATCCAGATGATTGGTTGGTTCGTCCA
>CADBOP010000193.1 GCA_902796255.1 uncultured Ruminococcus sp. | reverse complement strand
TTGTTTATATAAGGTATGCCGTGGCACGTTATCCGTGGCACAAAACCCGTCACGGTGTTCCGGTGACGGTTCTTCCGTGCCGGATTCCGGACTGTTTTCAGCCGTTTCAGCAGAACTTGATTCATCTCCAGCCGGAACTTCTTCCTCATCTGGTTCGTCATATGGGATGGACAAATCCGGTTCAGAATTTTCAGGACTGTCCTGACTTTCTTCCTGCGGTACTTCATAGATTTCATACACACAGGTGAATCTGCCGTGCTGATTCCGTTCTTTGGTGCGAACCAGATAACGGTTTTCCTCCAGTTCGTCAAGCGTGTTCTGGACGGCTACCTTGCCTTCCTTGCAGATGCAAGCCAGACCGTTGACGGAATAATCCCAGTTGTCCGGCAGGGAGAGCATCAGGGTCAGAAGCCCTTTTGCTTTCAGGCTCAGTTTTTTGTCACGCAGATGTGTGTTGCTGATAATCGTAAAATTTCCGGTTTTATGGATTCTCATGACTGCCATATAAATTACCTCCGTTCGTGATTCCCATTTGAATTATGAAAAATAAAAAGCGTTTCCCAAATTTTTCTGAGAAACGCTTTTTTTGATATTCAATTTTAAAAGCGTTCCTGAATACCGGAACGCATAAGATTAAAAATCATTTTTTCTTTCATCAGCCTGTCTGCATTTGTAAATTTTTTCTTAATTTTTCGTTCCCTGTTCTCATTCCATTGGTTTTGTCATGAGAGAGAACAGGTTTCAGGCAAAATGTTAATTTTTTGTGAATATATAGTTCCCTAACACCATTACAAGTGTGACAGCTGTGATGATTTAGTTCACAGAGATGACCTGCACGAATTCGATGACAGCTATTACTGCGACAGATGTTATCATGAAAAAGTCCACATTATTCGCAATTATTCGTACAAACCCTGCCCAAATTTCTTAGGAAAGGGCAACAGATTTTTCGGTGTAGAACTGGAAATTGACAAAGGCGGAAAAGATACTTACAATGCTCAGGAATTGCTTGACATCGCCAATTCTGATGATGAACAACGTCTCTATATTAAGTCCGACAGCAGCCTTGATGACGGCATGGAACTTGTCACTCATCCCATGACTTTGAGCTATCATCTTGATGAATTCAACTGGGAGGACATTCTCAGAATGGCTGTAAATATGGGCTATCGCTCCCATCAGACCTCAACATGCGGTTTGCATGTTCATGTGAATCGTGATGCTTTCGGAGATGACGAAGCCGAACAGGAAGAAGTCATTTCCAGAATCCTGTACTTTGTAGAGCATCACTGGTTAGAAATGGTGAAATTTTCCAGAAGAACAGAAAGTGCATTGAACCGCTGGGCTGCACGTCACGGATACGAAGATTCACCGCAAAAAGTACTGGATAAAGCCAAAAGTGATTATGGTCGATATTATGCTGTCAATCTGTGCAATCAGCACACAATTGAATTCCGGCTTTTCAGAGGCACTTTGAAGCTGAACACTCTGCTTGCCACTTTACAGTTTGTGGACACAATCTGCGAAACGGCAATACGCCTTGATGATGACGAATTACAGGCTTTATCATGGTCGGAGTTCGTGAGTCATATCACTTGTTCCGAACTGATTCAGTATCTAAAAGAGAGAAGATTATACATCAACGAAGAAATCAATAACGAGGAGGAAATTTAATATGTGTGCATTATTCGGCTTTTTAGACTGCGGAAAGAGAATTCCGCTGAAAGCTTTACAGAAATTGATTCAGGCACTTGCCAACGCTTCAGAAATCAGAGGTGACCATGCAAGTGGTATTTCCTACATGAAAGACGGAAAGATGACCATCTACAAACGTCCCAAGCCTGCCCACAAGCTGAAATTCAAACTGCCGAATCATACCATAGCAGTGATGGGACATGTTCGTTTCACAACGCAGGGAAGCCAGGAATTCAATCAGAATAATCATCCGTTCAGAGGTCACGCAGATATGGATTTTGCCTTTGCTCACAATGGTGTTTTGCACAATGATATACAGCTCCGCAAAGACAGACAGCTTCCGGCTACCAATATTGAAACAGATTCCTATGTTGCTGTACAGCTGATTGAAATGCAGAAAGCCCTTAATTTCGATACTCTCCGCAATATGGCAGAAGATGTCAAAGGGAGTTTCACTTTCACAATCTTGGATGAAACAAATGCCTTGTGGTTTGTAAAAGGCAGTTCTCCACTGTATCTCATCTATTTCCCTGAACTGAAACTTTATGTCTACTCTTCAACTTCCAGCATTATGAAAACTGCTTTGAAACATACCCCTTTGAGATGGATGCACTATGAAGTCATTGAT
>CADBOP010000192.1 GCA_902796255.1 uncultured Ruminococcus sp. | reverse complement strand
GCAGCCTCCTTTTTTGTTCTTGCAAGGATCTCATCTGCTTCTGCTTTCTGTTTTTTCACATAATCTGCCGCCTCTTTTTTGGCTTCAGCTAATGGCTTAGCAATTTCTGCTTCATACTTATTGGAGTAAAACCGTTCGTAAACATCTGCACAAGTTTTTCTTGTCCAGATAATATTTGTTCCGATACCTCCAACAAATGCAAGAAGTACAATTACAATTGTGGGAAGAACAAAGGCAACATGCAGACTCTTTTTTAAAAGTTTCCGCATTTCTACTGTTACCTGATTAAAATTCTGAGTGCTCTTTTCAATCGCTCTAGTCAACTTAGCAAGACTCTCTTTCACCGTTGTTACCATTGTATGATTGATATTCTGTTTAATTGAATTCAAGTCTACTGCCTGATTTATCGCATTCTTGCAAATAACATCAAGTCCATTACAAGAATCTGCAATTTTCTGGAAGTCAGAAAGTTTATTCTGTAAAGACTGAAGAAGCTTGTTATAGGTCATATAATTATCTCTTGTCACTATAAGCCTTTCATTCTTACTTAACTCTAAATTTTCTTTAAAAACTCCCCTTAAGGTTTCTGAAAGGTTATTTTCAAATTTTCTGATTTCAGAAATAACTATTTCCCTATCGTGCGGATTCATCTCAACAACTTCTGGCTTTTCATTTATAATTTTTTCAACCAGATTTTCGATGTCTACAATTCTTTCGACTTTAGAATTAATATTAATAATTAAATCTTCAACATCACTTAACATATAACTAGTCCTCCATTACAAAGAATGTCCCGTATCACGGAAACACTCGCTAACTTCTTTCCAGAATCTACATTTCTTGCATTCTGGGTATTCCATAATTCCGCAGAGCAGACAACGAACTTCAGGTCCACCTTTCTGATTAGCTGAACTTCTTTTTCCAGTTCCTGGTATTGATGCAGAAACTGGAAGGTTGGATACAGTAGGTATACGCTTAATATTAGGCCTAGGCGTATGCTGTTCTGATACAGGCACAGAAACAAAAGTCTTTTTTCCCACAGTTACTTTTGTATTATTTTTTGTCTCTATATCTGAACCATTCATTCCTCTCCATCCAGAAAGATCTACATCCCTTCTAGTACTGTGAAGGTTTTTCTTTTTAGCTGCCTTTTCTGCTTTCTCTTTTGCTTTAATCATATTTAATTCCTCTTGTATCATTTTAAGTTCTCGTTTAATGCGATTTATTTTTCGTCTCCTCTTTCTATCCATGTTGGTTTTAATAGGACCACGGTGAACTTGCGGAGCTTCAAGTTCCTTCCCAGTCTTTTCAAGGGCTTCGGCATTTCGAACATCGAAGCTTCGGAAATCAACTTCTGGGAATCCCTTCTCGCGCAGCCGCTGATTCATCAGCTCACCTATCTTCAGCTTAATCTCGCTCATCCATTCTTTCGAATTCCGATTACGATTTTTAAGCTTACAGAAAGTACCTTTCTCAGAATCCCACGCTCGCTCAGTCATCAGAATATGCTCATGATAGTTATCATTTTTCTGAATTTTCTTTTTTCCGTTTTCATCCAAAATAAAATTCCCTTCCTCATCACAAACCGCTTCCTCATGAGGTGCGTGCATATTCCAATCCACACAATACTCTTCTTTCGAACCATCTGGATGCAATTCTGTAGATACAAGAACTGCAATTTCTTTCGACAAAGCACTATTCTCTTCAATGGATAACTCCTTCGGAAGAGCCACAATCAGTTCCTTTGCCAATCTCGCATCAATCCTTTTTTCAAAGGATTCGACAGCATTCCACAACTCCTCACGGGTCCATTTCACCCCGCCCGGTAATACAAGCCCGCCTGCAAGATGATCCGATTTTCTACTGTAATCGGGATCTTTATAATCCGGATCACGACAATGCCGCTCGTCATGTAACTTTTCACACGCGCGATAAGCAGCGCTCGCAACAACTGACTGTCCCTTCTGTCTGCTAATTGCATTACCACGTACAAAAGCGATAGCCATGTTCCCTCCTTCTAGGAGGGCCGTACACATTAACATTACATATCATTCTTTTCCCCCAAAAGTTAAAAAATTAGGGCAACAATTAACGCGCTGCCCTGTGCATCGTTAATTGTTGCCCTTATGGTAAATGGAAAATGTGTATTGCAGTATC
>CADBOP010000191.1 GCA_902796255.1 uncultured Ruminococcus sp. | reverse complement strand
TCGGCCGCTGAATAATCTTCTGACATAGGAAATACCATAGACAACAGCATGGGAAAGTGTAATCAGGGCTGCAAAAATAGAAAGTTCACCACGAGCCGGAAGTAATTTTTTCCGGAGATTTTTTGCTTCATCCGGAAGAGCACCAACCCATGCAACAATACACCACAGAGCCGCTGCCAGAACACCTCTGTTAAACAGACCGATAAGATATGTATTTGTGAAATCTGAAAATCTGACATGAGTCTGATTCAGAACAATCATGAGTACAGAAAGCACTGTACCTGCAATATAAAATGGAATCGGCTTTTTTCTGAGGGCATCTGCACAAAAATAAGAAAAAAGACCAGCGATAATAATAGCAATTAAAAACAGCATAATATAAAAACTCCTGTATCAATAAAATTTTGTCTGGATACATCATCACCCTGTCAGCCAGATGGTCAACAGGGCGGTGATGCGGATTTCATTCCTGAAAGGAAAAATATAATGAAAATAGGGAATTACTTCTTTTTCTTAGCTACCAGAGCAGTCAGACCGGCAGCGGCTAACACTGCAACCGGAATTGCTGCGGAATCTCCTGTTTTCGGGCTTTCTGAGTTGGAAGATGATGTACTGCCAGAAGAGGAGGAAGAAGACGATGTGCTTGTCTTCGAGCTGGAAGAACTGTTGTTATTGCTGTTATTATTAGTTTTTGTTGTCGTTGTAGTCGTTGTGGTTGTGTTTGTTGTTGTGGTAGTAGTAGTATCTGCCGTTGTAGTAGTAGAAGCTCCGGAAGTATTGAAAGTAAATGTCAGAGGTGTATCATAGCCGGTAGCTGTTACAGTCAGCGTGTAAGCACCATCTTCGGCATTGAATACCGGTGTGGCAGTATCTCCACGGCCAGAAGCTGCTTCTAAATTCAGTGTGCCGTCTTTGTTAATAACAGCTACAGAACCTTTTCCGGATGCGGAATATTCTTTGTCATTTACACTGACCTTTGCAAGATTTGCAAGGAAATTGTCAGCCTGTTCCTGTGTGAAATTTTCAGCAGGAATCAGCTTGCTTGTTGCAGCATCGAATGCAACCGGTAAATCTTCTGTACTAAGTACAAAACTTGCGGAAACAGGTGCATATTTTTCATTGCTGTCAGAAACTGTCAGTGTATAAGTACCTGGCTGTGCATCAGTATAAGCAATAATACCGTCTTCACCGACTGAAAAATTCTCTGCAATTTCATATGCAGACTGATAGTCTTCCGGAAATCCTTCCTGTGTCAGATTGACGGAATTTGTACCAGCTGCACCATTTTCGACTGTGAGTGTGTTTTCAAATTTCACAGGTACATAAGTTTCTGTGCTGACAGTATAGTAACCGGATTTTGCAATATAAACAATTTCATTGATAGTTTCGCCCATAAGCGTTTTATAATTTTCAAAATCAAGAGAATTTCCATGCGGTTCTGTAATCTTGATACCAGAAGACCATGCAAACTGTCCTCTCCAGATATTCTGCTCATGACGCATTGCATAAGCATGACCCTCTTCGGTTTTGAGCACTGCACCATAGATAGCCCCCATATCTTCCGGAGCAGCATTGACAGAAATCACATAATCTCCCCACGGGGTTTCTGTACTCAGATTAATTTCAGCTTCAAAAGCCTGTGGAGCAGCATCCTGTACAGCAGAAAATTCTGCTTTGCCGTCATTAAGTGTCACGATTTTATAAGCTTCCGGTGCGGTTTCAAGTGCAGTAAAATTGAAATTATTTTCACCAAGAGCATCTAAATCCGCCTGTGTCAGGGCTACCGGATAAGTAACACCAAGAATCTGACCTGAACCATCTTCAGCAGCTTCGCTGTGATAAGAGCCTTCAAAAAGTTCGCCCTCGCCGTTTTTTGCCCATTTGGTATTAGTGGCAGAAGAAACAGCATCTACTGCATAAGCATTGGAACTGTCAGCCAGTTCAGCCTGATAGAAATCCGCATAGGGAATATCCATAGTGCCATAGATATAAGCAGCATCTTCGGCAGCAGCAGCGAACGGAACAGCTTGCAGAGCCAGTGCCATACTTGCAGTCAGAACTGCAATTTTTCTGAGATTTTTCATGATTTTATTCTCCTAACTTAAAAATTTTTACATTCCTGTGGGACTCACAAGAAGGTAAGTTAAAGCTTACTGTTTTTGAATACAAGTAGAAGTATAACATAAAAAATCAGTTTTGTCAAGTTTTTTTTCATAAGTAACCGTTAAAAAATTTTTCCTGATTTAAAAATAATCTTAGATAAAATCAACAGGAAAACCCTGCAATTTACAGGAAATTACAGGGGAAAATAATTAGTATTTATTTGATTATTATTTTCATTCGTTTCTGACAATAATTACCAGTTTGGAAGCAGCATAACTCTGTGTAAAGGAAACCTGCTGTTCCCGTTCAGGTGTGACAGAGATACCAGCCACGCCGACATCTGCTTTCCCATTTTGTACAGCTGGAAGAATAGAATCAAACTGCATATCTCGGATATTCAGTTCCATTTTGAGCTGGTCACAGACAGCCATCATAATATCCACATCAACACCGACTATTTCACCGTCTGTTGTTGTGCTTTCATAAGGCGGAAATTCAGCATTAGTAGCCATTGTAATAGTACCGTTCCGTTTCAGGGAGTTGTCCGGCTGATAGGACAACTGGTCTGCATTTTCGCCAATCCAGTGTTTGGTAATTTCATCAAGTGTTCCATTATTCTGAAGTGTTACAAGGGCATTGTCAATTTTATTCCCCAGTTCTGTATTGTTTTTGGAATAGGCAATAGAATATTCTTCTTCCATAAAGCTTTGGGATAAAATTTTGCAATGTTCATCATCTTCTGTAAGTGCTTTTGCAGTTTCGCTGTCGATAATCACAGCATCAATTTTATGTTCTTTCAGAGCTTTCACGGCTGCACTTGGCTTAGTAAAGCTCTGCACTTGGGCATCTTTAATATTTTCTGCATAAATTACTCCGGTTGAGCCGATTTGTGTACCAATACACTTGCCTTCCAAATCGACAATCGCCTGTATATTTGCACCGGATTCAGACATTCCTGTTTTTTCCTGCATATCTCCGGAACAGCCGGCACATCCCCCCAATAAAAGCACTGCTGTCACAAGTATTATAATTTTTTGCTTTGTCTTAATTTTCATAAATAATCACGCATCTTTCTTATAAAAAAAATAAACAAACAGAGAATAAAATAGTAGTTTTATATATTATAGCATATTTATTTTCAAATGTCAATTAACAAATTATGAAGATGTCCGAATGGATTAATTTTATTACTTTTTGGAGTGGATATTTTTTTTTAAAAAAGCTATAATAAAACATGTGAATTAGCGATAGCTGACTAATATCATCTAAAATTTTTAACACTCGAAAGGAAGTTTTTTATTATGAGTAAAACAGCAGTTGTATACTGGAGTCAGACAGGAAATACCGAAACAATGGCAAATGCAGTTGCAGAGGCAGCAGGTGCAGAACTTATCACAGCAAGTGATTTCTCTGCTGATAAAGTAAATGAATTTGATGCAATTGCATTCGGCTGTCCGGCTATGGGTGCAGAAGTACTCGAAGAAGACGAATTTCAGCCGATGTGGGATGCAGTCAAGGCTAACTTGAGCGGAAAAAATATTGCTTTGTTCGGTTCTTATGGCTGGGGTGACGGCGAATGGATGCGTAACTGGGAAGAAGACGCAAAGTCAGCAGGTGTAAACCTGATTGCAGAACCTGTAATAGCAAATGAAGCTCCTGATGATGAGGCACTGGCTGCCTGCAAAGCACTGGGAGAAGCACTTGCAAAATAAAAAAAATTAGAAAATAAACATTTTCTTATACTTCCATCTCCAAATAATAATAATAAAAAATCTGGTCTTGACACAAAGACCGGATTTTTTATTATATACTATCACGGAAAACAAAAGCAATAAGTCAGAAAATATGCCGGAAAATCCGGAAAAATTTAGGCAGATTCCCGAAAAATAATGCACTTCTTGCATTTGCCTGATTTTTATGCTATAATAAAATGTAAAGCGATTTATATTATATTTCAGAAACAGGTGACTTGTCATGCAAAAGAGCACAGATGAATTATTATGGTATACCAAAGAGGCAGATGACTTTAATCATGCTCTGCCAGTCGGCAACGGACGAATGGGAGCTATGCTGTTCGGCGGAGCTTCAAAAGAAATTATCAAATTAAATGAAGACTCTGTCTATTCAGGCGGAAAGCGAAACAGAATCAACCCCAGAGCTTATGAGGGAATGCAGGAAATCCGTCAGCTGCTTCAGGAAGAAAAAATAGAAGAGGCTGAAAAAATCGCCTTCCAGAAAATGCAGGGTGTCACACCGAATGCAAGACATTATATGCCGCTCGGGACACTGACAATGTATCACGGTTTCACTGGAAAAGCCAGAGAATACAGACGTTCACTCGACCTGCGTGAAGCAGTTTCCCGTGTGGAATTTCATGATGATGCCGGTGTACAGTTTACCCGTGAGATTTTTATTTCTCATCCTGCACAGGTACTTGTCATTTCTCTGCGTGCAGATAAGGCCGGAGCAATTGATTTTTCTGCCTCGCTCGATGGCCGTGATGATTATTATGATGACAACCGCCCTGTCGAAGAAGATATGATTCTCTATACAGGTGGTACAGGCAGCCGTGACGGCATTTTCTTCGCCTGCGGTATGACTGTATTAACAAAAAACGGTTCTGTCGAAACTATCGGAAATGCCTTGCAGGTACATCATGCAGATGAAGCCGTTCTTCTGCTTTCTATGGAAACGAGTTTCTATCACGGCGATGCCTATATTGATTGTGCTCTGTGCCGGCTGCATGAGCTTATCGGTTATGTAAACAAAAGCCGCACAAAAGATATCTCTATCTTGTCTGACCGCCTGAAAGCGGAACATATTGCAGATTATCAGAAATTATACAACCGTGTGAAATTTACCCTTGAAGATAACAGCTCCGGTGCATCAGCCCTGCCGACAGACCAGAGAATCGCACGTCTCAAAGGCAATGCCGATGATGACAAAGAATGCCATAAATTAATTCATGACAATCAGCTTGGCGTATTATATTTTAACTACGGCAGATATCTTATGATTTCTGCAAGCCGTCCAGACAGTCAGCCGATGAATCTGCAAGGTATCTGGAACGAAGATATGTGGCCGGCATGGGGTTGCCGCTATACTATCAATATCAATACCCAGATGAATTACTGGCCGGCAGAAATTTGCAATCTTTCAGAATGCCACCTGCCTTTATTCGATTTGCTGGAAAGAATGCGAAGCTCCGGAAAGCAGGTTGCTCAGGAGATGTATCATGCCAAAGGTTTCTGCTGTCATCACAATACAGATATCTGGGGAGACTGTGCCCCGCAGGATTTGTGGATGCCTGCTACTATCTGGCCGATGGGAGCAGCATGGCTGGCACTGCATATTTTCGAGCATTATCAGTTTACACAGGATAAAAAATTCTTGGCCTCACATTTTGAAACGCTCTGTGAAGCGGCTGTTTTCTTTACAGATTATTTATTTGAAAATAAAAATCACCAGCTTGTGACAGGGCCTTCCGTCTCGCCGGAAAACACCTATCTGACCAAATCCGGCTCAAAAGGCAGTCTCTGCCTTGCCCCTTCGATGGATACACAGATTATCACTGTTCTGTTCAAGAACGTAATACAGGCTTCTGAAATTTTAGATGCTAATCATGAACTGGCAGAACAGCTTTCTGCCATACTTCCGAAACTGCCGCCGATTTCTGTCGGAAAATACGGTCAGATTATGGAATGGGCGGAAGATTATGACGAAGTGGAAATCGGCCACAGACATATTTCACAGTTATTTGCTCTTTATCCGGCAGATTTGATTTCTATCCAGAAAACGCCTGACCTCGCCAGAGCTGCCAGAGCGACTATGATTCGCCGGCTGATTCACGGCGGTGGTCATACAGGCTGGAGCTGTGCATGGATTATCAACATGTGGGCACGTTTGCATGATGCCGATATGGCTTATGAAAATCTCAGAAAATTATTAGCACATTCCACAAACCCGAATTTGCTGGATATGCATCCGCCGTTTCAAATTGACGGTAATTTCGGTGGTACGGCTGGTATTGCAGAAGTATTGCTGCAAAGCCATTCCGGAGAAATTCATCTTTTGCCGGCACTGCCGAAATCTTGGAAGAACGGCAGCGTGAAAGGTCTCTGTGCCCGTGGCGGATTTGAAATCAGCATGGAATGGAAAAATCACAAACTTACACATGCCGAAATCCGTTCACATCATGGACAGCCGTGTGCATTAAGATTTTCAGGTGTCATGACCGTTCACAGAAATGATGATACGCCTGTAAGTGCTTCTTTGCAGAATGGTGTGATTCATTTTGCAACGCAGCCCGAAACAGTTTATATTATCAAGCCATAAAATTCAGGAGATAGAATTTCCATGAGAAAAACGCTGCTATATGTCTTGCCATCTGTACTGCTTCTGGGATTGACCGGTTGTTCCGGCACTGTCAGTCAGGAAAATTTTAATTCCGGTCAGGAATCTGTATCTGAAACCGTTTCAGCTACAGAAACAGAAACTGCATCTGTTCCCGAACCGGAAACGCTTGCAGAAATACAGTCTGACAGACCTGTGATAAATTTAGCTCTTCCGGAGCTGAATCATCAGGAAGCTGTAATAAAAGTTGAAGCAGAATATGCCCAATATACTGGTATGCTGCATCCGGAGGAGTTCCCCGAATGCAGCAACGGTGTTTGTATTGCCGGATTTTCCTGTCAGGAGGGTGACAGCATTCAGGCAGCTTTCATGATTCCGGCATCTCAGCATTATGATATTACAATCAGTGCCAAAGCCATAGGCACAGGAACAAATACACTTTTGCTCAATGGTGAACCGATAGGGGATTTTACCCTTTCTGATACAGAGCATTTTACCAGATTTACAGTATCCGGAATTTATCTCCCCGAAGGGCAGGCAGAACTTTCTGTTCAGGAAACGGACGGAAATTTTCTGCTGGATTATTTTGAAATCAAAAATAATACCGAATTGCAGAATCTGAAATACAAAAAAACAGATGCCTTATCTGATACCAATGCTTCAGATTCAGTGCAGAGTTTATATGCTTTCTTATCCCAGAATTATGGAGAATATATAATAACCGGTCAGTATGCCGAATCGGAAAAAAATACAGAACTGGATAAAATCTGGAAAATCACAGGTACTTATCCGGCTATCCGGTTCGGAGATATGCGGACATATTCCGGTAATTCTCCGGAAAATCAGCAGCAGACAGTCAGAGCTTGTGAAAACTGGGCCGCACAGGGTGGTATTGTCGGTCTGACATGGTACTGGTATGCACCGCAGGGAACAGCCAGCTTCTGGAGCGAAGAAACAGATTTTTCCCTTGCGGATGCCGTTTCTCAGCAGCCAGAACTGGCAAATCTGTCAGAATCTGAAATAGAAACTGCTCTGGAACATCATGAAATTTCTCCGGAATGTGCGGCAATTCTCAGAGATATAGACAGCATCGCCACAGCTCTCAAGCCTCTTGCAGAACAAGATATCCCCGTTTTATGGCGACCCCTTCCCGAAGCAGGCGGCGGCTGGTACTGGTGGGGGGCAGACGGTGCGGCCTCTTACCGATGGCTCTGGAATTTGCTCTGGCACAGAATGACGGATTATCATCAGCTGCATAATTTAATCTGGGTCTGGAATGGGCAGAGTCAGGATTTCCTTGTGGATTACTATGACATTGCTGCTATGGATATTTATCTTGATGAGAATCAGCAGTTTCAAAGCCGTTATGAAGAATTTGTTTCGCTTTACCAGATGACAAAGCACAGAAAAATATTAGCCGTCAGTGAATGTGGCACTGTTCCGGATATGAATTTTATTTTCCGTGACAACACTGTCTGGAGTTTTATGGGCTTATGGTATGGCGATTATCTGCAAAATACAGATGCAGAAACACTCAGAAATTTTTATCAGTCTGAAAAAGTTCTGACTCTTGATAAAATACAGAGGCAGGCGGTTTCCTGAAAAATATAAAAAGCGACTAAGCGGAAAAACTTGGCCGCTTTTTTATTTCCCTTTTGGCATAATAAATTCCCCTTTTATCAGATTTTATTCAGCATATTTCTATTATGCTGCATTGCTTGACAAAAGGGGAGTATTTCAGAGAAATGAAATTATATTTTTATTTTACTTTTTCTACCTGAATTGTAATATGCTTTCCGTTGATATTCCAGTCTTTTCCGGAAACAGTATCTGCCTGTGTGATAGTATCCGCCAGCACTTCGCCTTTGATTTCATCTGTATTTTTGATGAGCAGTGCTGTCAGTTCGGTATCACCGGAAACTGTCACATTGATTCTGTCCATGACCTCAAATCCGGAATCTTTACGCATATTCTGAATCTTGCTGATAACTTCACGAACCAGTCCTTCTTCTTCCAGTTCAGGAGTCAGAGCAATGTCAATTGCAACTGTCACCAGATTATCAGAAATTGTATAGAAGTTTTCTTTCTGCTGTGTTTCAATCAGTAAATCTTCTTCTGTAAGAGTGATTTCTCCTGTGGAAATCTGAAGTTTCAGAACACCGGCAGATTTTAATTCCTCCATAGCAGCATTGCCGTCAAGAGCAGTCAGGGCGTTTCTGATTTCGCCAAGGCTCTTTCCGTATTTCGGGCCTAATGTTTTCAGCTGCGGCTTGAACTGGTAGGACATGAAAGCAGACATATCATTTGTGAATGCCACAGCTTTCAGATTCAGTTCTTCTTTGACAACAGCAATAAACTGTTCATCAAGAACTTTTTCAGATTTTACATACATGATGCTCAGCGGCTGACGGTTCTTTCTGTTAGCCGCATTTCTTGCAGCACGGCCAAGTACAACAATGTCCATTGCTTCTGCCATTTCGGCTTCGAGTTCAGGATTGATAAGCTTTTCATCCGCAGAAGGATAATCACAGAGATGAATGCTCTCCGGAGCAGAACTGTCTACACTGCGGACAATATTCTGATAGATTTCTTCTGTAATAAACGGCACCATCGGAGCAGCACACTTGCAAAGGGCTGTCAGAGCCATCCAGAGTGTCATATATGCATTCGTTCTGTCCGGTGTATCTTCTGTACTCCAGAAGCGTTCACGGCTTCTTCTGACATACCAGTTAGAAAGCTCATCCACAAAAGTCTGCATAGCTTTCGCAGCTTCCGGAATATGATAGCCATTCAGATTTTCATCCGCTTCTTTTA
>CADBOP010000190.1 GCA_902796255.1 uncultured Ruminococcus sp. | reverse complement strand
AGCATTATTACCGACATTTCGGAGTGTTTCTGTCTTTGTAATTTTTCTGGCTTCTTTCTGGCCTGTATTTGCCGGAACAATGAGCGGCGTACTCAATGTTGACAAGAGAATTATGGATTCGGCTAAAGTTCTGAATGTCAGCAAACCGGAATTATTATTTCAGGTTATCCTGCCTGCTTCGCTTCCGCAGATTTTCTTAGGGTGCAATCAGGGACTGAGTGTCAGCTTTATTCTGCTGACATCTGCCGAGATGATTGGGGCTCGTGACGGTATGGGCTATTATGTGAAATATTATTCTGACTTCGGTGACTATACCAGAACTATCACAGGCCTGCTTGTTATCGGCATTGTTGTCATCGGTGTGACTTTCCTGTTTAATCTGTTCCAGAAACGACTTTTGAGATGGAGATAAATCAATTTATAAAAAGCCGTGCAGAAACCTCTTCTGTACGGTTTTTTATTATACTTTCCTGTATAGTTATAGATTTTATTGATAACTCGCTATCAATAATTCCTACTTGACAAATAGGCTTTGTCGGTGTATAATAATAACAGAAACAGAGAACAACCGGTTCTCAAATAAAAAAATAATTCGGAGGTATGATTATTATGAGCAATGCAGTCATCAAACGTGATGTAAACAATAAATTCTGGGATGAGAAACTTGAAACTATGCCCCATGCAGAACTGGAAGCACTCCAGCTGGAACGCCTGAAAGAAATGATTCAGTTCGCTTATGAGAATGCACCGTACTACAAGCGTTCTTTTGATGAAGCAGGTGTGAAGCCGGAAGACATTCAGTCACTTGACGATTTGGCAAAGTTTCCGTTTATCAATAAAGTCACACAGAGAGAAACACAGGGCAAAGGTTCTTTTCTCGGCGAACTGTGTGCTGTACCTGAAGAAGATGTAATTTTCATTTCTACATCTTCCGGCTCTACTGGTGTTCCGACAATGAGCCCGTTTACGAAAGAAGACTTTGACGAATTTCAGAACACAGAAAGCCGCTGGTTCTGGCAGGTGGGTATGAGACCGAATGACAGATATGTTCATGCCCTGAACTTTTCTCTTTATGTAGGCGGTCCTGATGTTATCGGTGCTCAGAATCTTGGTGCTCTGTGCATCTGGGGCGGTACACTTCCGAGTGAGAGATTATTGTTTATTCTGAAAACCTACCAGCCTACTGTTATCTGGACCAGTCCTTCCTATGCATGGCAGCTTGGCGAAAAAGCTAAAAAAGCTGGTATTGACCCTAAAACAGATTTGAATATCAAGAAAATTATTGTAGCCGGTGAGCTGGGCGGTTCTATTCCTGCTACCAGAAAAGCGATAGAAGACCTCTGGGGTGCAGAACTCTATGATTTCTATGGATTATCTGATATTTTCGGGGCTTGTGCTGCTCACTGCGAATATCATGACGGGCTGCATATCTGCGAAGACCAGATTTATGTAGAAACTGTTGATATTCATACAGGAGAAATTCTTCCTCCCGGTGAAACTGGTGAACTTGTCTATACGACACTCCGCAAAAAGGCAAGACCTCTTATCAGATTCAGAACAGGGGATATTGGACGAATTGACCGTACACCCTGCAAGTGCGGACGGACTCACGGCAGAATCTACATCAACGGCAGAAAAGATGATATGTTTATTGTTTCTGCTGTGAATGTATTCCCGAGTGATATTGAAGCTGTTATCCGTGATTTGACAGGCATTACAGGCGAATACTTAATCAGAATTTTTGAAAAAGACCTTACCTGCAAATATGCTGTTGAAATTGAGAAAAATGCGGATAATACAGAATCTGATGAAGAAGTAGCTGCAAGAGCTTCTGCTGCTTTGAAAGCAAGAATCGGCGTAAAACCTGCAAAGGTTATCGTTCATCCGGACGGTGGTCTTGGTACTCGTTCCGAGCATAAGTCCAAGCGGATTATCGATGAAAGAACGCTGAATTATAATATCTGAGATAGTTTCATTACCCATCATCATACAGCCGTTTCTGTGAAAACAGGACGGCTGGCTTTTTTTGGATATTTTTCCTAAAAAATGGAATTTTAATTTGTGCATATATTAGATTCTTTGTAAATAATATATAAAATCTATTGCATTTTTAAATGTTTTAGTGTATAGTTAAAATAGACAAAATAAATTTATGTAGGAGGGATTTTT
>CADBOP010000189.1 GCA_902796255.1 uncultured Ruminococcus sp. | reverse complement strand
CGTTCCG
The DNA here is from genome assembly GCA_902796255.1 of uncultured Ruminococcus sp. GTDB lineage: Bacteria > Bacillota > Clostridia > Oscillospirales > Ruminococcaceae > UBA3855. Next base: position 5,951 of record CADBOP010000189.1, on the reverse strand, counting down.
TGTACCGATTGCAAGACTGGCTGCTGCACAGGCTGCAATCAATGACAAGAAATAATTTCTGATTCGTGATATTGTGATTTTTTACAGTCAAATCTGTTTTACAGCAAGTCAGGAATCGGAATGAGCCGGTATCACAAGCCGGATAGGAAACCCCAAAACTGTGACACAGAATACACTGTGTGATTGATTATCGCTGATAAAAAATTTCCCTCGTGCCGTAACACGAGGGAATTTTTTAAAATTATGATGTTTCTTTCATTTCTCCAATGGCCGTACCGGAAGCATAGGCATTCAAAGATTCATCCGCTGTCATGCCGGCTAAGAAATTATATGACCCCTGACAGGCAATCATAGCCGCATTGTCACCACAGAGCGACAAAGGCGGCATATACAGCTGATAGCCGTTTTTATCGCACATTTTCTGCATAGCAGCACGAAGTCCGGAATTTGCGGAAACCCCTCCGGCCATAGCAATCGTAGTATAGCCTGTTCTCTGGGCGGCAAGTTCTGTTTTTTCTGTCAGGATTTCAGAAACTGTTTTTTGCAGACTGGCGGCCATAGATGGTGCATCTATGATTTCTCCGGTTTGTCCGGCATGATGGACAGTATTAATCACAGCTGTTTTCAAGCCCGAAAAACTGCAATCAAGCTCACTGCCGGCAACTCTCGGACGAGGAAGTCTGTATTTTTTGGCATCTCCTGTCTGAGCCGCTTTATCAATCTGCACACCGCCCGGATAGGGATACCCCAGCACACGGGCACATTTATCGAAACATTCTCCTGCGGCATCATCTCTGGTAGTACCGAGGATTTTAAATTCTGTATATTTTATGACTTCCACCAGCATTGTATGTCCGCCACTGACCACAAGACATAAATACGGTGGTTTCAGTTCCGGATGTACCAGATAATTGGCAGCAATGTGACCTGTAATATGATGCACCGGAATCAGTGGCTTTCCAGCGGCAAAGGCCATGCCTTTGGCGAAATTCACACCGACTAACAAAGCCCCAATCAGACCGGGGGTATATGTCACAGCAATGCCGTCCAGCATATCAGCAGTCACTTCCGCTTCATCAAGAGCCTGCTGTACAGTGGACAAAATATTTTCACAGTGCCGTCTGGAAGCGAGTTCCGGCACGACTCCGCCATATTTCTGATGTTCCAGAGCCTGTGAAGCAATGACAGAAGATTTTAATTCTGTACAGTCTTTGACAACGCTTGCAGCAGTTTCATCACAGGAGCTTTCAATACCTAAAATCAACATAAACTATTTCCTCCATACTGCATTAAAATTGCATTTTCTTCCGGATTATGGTAAAAATTTTTCCTGATGCCGACTTGCCGGAACTGGTATTTCTGATATAAAGCAATTGCATTTTGATTTGATTCCCGCACTTCCAGAAAAATATCTGCCTGTCCGCATTCGGAAAACAAAGCTTGCAGAAGCATTCCGGCAATCCCCTGCCGGCGGCAGGCAGGAGATACAGCAATATTAGTCAAATCGGCAGTATCTATAATACAGGATGCTGTCAGAAAGCCCGTCAGTACAGAATCCTGATTCACCGCCGCAAGGACTATTCCGGAAGGTTTTTCTGTCTCGGCACGAAAACTTTCAAAACTCCATGCTTCAGACGGCAGGCAGAGCCTGTCCAGTACCGAGCAGGCTTTTAATAATTCCGTATCCTGAGAAGATAATTTTAAAATATCAACTTTTTGCATCATACCAAGTTTCCCCTTTGTTCACATCAGCCGTGAGCGGAACGGCCAAATCAGCAACATGAACCATTTCTTCATGAAGTATCTGAGCTGCTTTTTCTGCATCCTGTACAGGGACTTCAACAATCAGTTCATCATGGACTTGCAGCAATAATTTTGCCGTAGGCACTTCTTGTGCAAGCCTGTCATGTACCCGAATCATAGCGAGTTTGATAATATCCGCCGCTGTTCCCTGCACAGGTGTATTCATAGCGATTCTTTTGCCCGCAGCCTGCATTTGTTTATTTTTGGACTGCAATTCCGGAACATATCTTCTCCGGTGATACATAGTGCATACGTAGCCGGATATTTTAGCATCTTCGACAATTTTATCCAGAAAGCCGGAAACATTCGGAAACGAGCCAAGATATTCATCAATATAGTTCTGTGCTTCCTGTTTGGAAACATGAATATCTTTCGAGAGCGAGAATGCTCCCATGCCGTAGAGAATCCCGAAATTGATAGCTTTTGCAGCACTACGCATCTGGGAAGTAACTTCAGATTCCGGAATTTTCATGATTTTAGCAGCAGTGGCTGTATGAATATCCGCACCGGAAAGAAAAGCCTCCTGCATGGCTTTGTCCTGACTCAAATGTGCCATTAGTCTCAGTTCAATCTGGCTGTAATCGGCATCGAGGAGGATACAGCCTTCTCCGGCTTTAAAAAATTTCCGCATCTGCCGGCCTAACTCTGTACGAACAGGAATATTTTGCAGATTAGGTTCTGTTGAAGAAAGACGGCCTGTTCTGGTTTCGGTCTGTTTATAATTAGTATGGATTCTTCCGTCATCAGAGATAGTTTTCAGCAGACCGTCCACATAAGTAGACTGCAATTTGGTATACTGGCGATATTCCAGAATCAAGTCAATAATTTCATGCTGATTTCTTAATTCTTCGAGTACTTCGGCATTAGTGGAATAACCTGTTTTTGTTTTTTTCTTAACAGGCAGATTTAATTTTTCAAATAAAATAACACCGAGCTGTTTTGGGGAAGCAATATTAAATTTTTCTCCGGCGAGTTCATAAATCTGTTTCTGAATTTCAGAAATTTTTTTAGTCAGATTTCTTCCGAAATCCTGAATCCCCTGTCTGTCGACCAGTACACCGGTGTATTCCATAGAAGCCAGTACACGGGTCAGGGGGAGTTCTATTTCATGAAACAAATTCAGCATATTATCTTTTTCAAGCTGATGCTGTGCTTTTTCAGAAAGATTCTGCAAAGCTTGTAAATCTGCATTCTGTTGCAGTTCCTGTGAAAAATACGGCACATGCAGCTGGGCACAGAGAGCAGAAACGCTGTAGTCCGAAGCAGAGGGATTCAGCAAATATCCGGCAACAGCGGCATCAAAAATAACATTTTTCAGTTTTCTGCCATGCGAAAAAGCATAATGATAATGCATTTTTGCATCATCAGTAATTTTCTGCAAATCAGATTCGAGAAACTCCAGAATGATTTCTTCTTCTTCCGTGACAAACAGCTGATTCTGCACACAGACAGAAAGTTTTTTCTCCGTGCCGAACGATTCGCCTTCTGTAAGCTGATAGGCAACAGGCATTTCAGAATTCTGAATTACAGAATAGGCAACATTTTTCAGTTCCGGAACAGATTCCGGAAGGACAGAAACAGAATCTGTCTCAATACCGGCGAGGGGGGCAAGATGCAGACGCTCCAAAAGCTTATACATTTCAAGTTCTGTCAGCAGCCGGCGGAGATTTTCAGAATCCTGCTGTTTCGGGATATAATCAGAAAGATGCAGCGAAACAGGGGCATTTCTGACGATAGTTGCAAGAAACTTGCTGTTTTCTGCATCGGCTTTTCCGGACAGAAGCAGATTTTTAATTCTGGGCGTTGCCTGAATCTGTTCAATATTAGCATAAAGCTTTTCAATTGTCTGCCAGTTCTGAATAAAAGCTTTTGCTGTTTTTTCCCCGATTCCCCTGACACCGGAAATATGGTCGGAAGTATCTCCCATGAGAGCTTTCAAATCAATCAGTGAAAGCGGCATAAAGCCGTATTCGGCATAAAACACTTCCGGAGTATAGGCAATTGTCTCACGGTTTGTGACCAGATGCACAGTAACATGTTCTGTAATCAATTGCAGGCTGTCTCTGTCCCCTGTCAGAATCACGCATTCTTCGCCGGATTTATCACAAGCCTCTGCCAGCGTACCAAGAATATCATCTGCTTCAAAGCCTTCTGCACTCAGACAAGAAATCCCCATATAAGTCAGAATCTGTTTTAAATAGGGCATCTGCATAGCGAGTTCGTCAGGCATTCCCTTCCGGTTGGATTTATATTCCGCATCGGCTTTATGCCGGAAAGTGGGGACTTTCAAATCAAAAGCGACAGCTACACCATCCGGCTTGATTTCGCTGAAAACTTTCAGATAGATATTCATAAAGCCAAACAACGCATTGGTAAATACGCCTTTATGATTAGACAGTGGCCGTATGCCGTAATACGCACGGTTAATGATACTATTGCCGTCAATCACCAATAATTTCATAAAAATTCCTCCCTATATAATACTAACAAGAAACAAAGCCCTCCCCACTGGGAGGACTTTGCAGAATTTCTTGAAAATTTAACCTGCTCACTGTGTGCCGTTCAGGAATCTGTAAAATTCTGCCTTGCTCTGGCATTTTTCAAGAGCAGCACTTTCACCGACAATGCCTCTCTTTACAAAACGGGCAAGTTCCTGGTCAAGGCACATCATGCCATACTGTTTACCGGACTGAATTGCAGACAACAGCAGATGTACTTTATCATCACGAATCATTGCAGCACAGGCATCTGTTACATTCAGAATCTCCATGCAGGCAACACGGCCCTTGCCGTCAAGTGTCGGCAGAAGGGTCTGGGAGATAACACCGACCATATTTCCGGCGAGCTGGGTACGAATCTGGCCTTGCTGATGTTCCGGATAGGTATCAATAATACGGTTAATCGTATCCGCTGCGGAAGTCGTATGCAGTGTAGAAAGCACCAGATGTCCGGTTTCAGCAGCAGTGATAGCGGCACTGATAGTTTCAAAGTCACGCATCTCACCTACGAGGATAACGTCAGGGTCTTCACGAAGTGCAGCACGGAGTGCCATAGCGAAGTCCGGCACATCATCGCCGACTTCTCTCTGGTTAATCATGCAGAGTTTATTTGAGTGAACATATTCGATAGGGTCTTCAACAGTGATAACATGGGCACTTCTGTGAACATTGATATAGTCAATCATGCCGGCCAGCGTGGTGGATTTACCCGAACCGGTAGGCCCTGTAACGAGTATCAAGCCACGGGGACGCATTGCAAAATCTGCTAAAACAGGCGGCAAATCCAAATCATCCAGAGTCGGAATATCATTTCTCAGAAGACGAATAGCAATTGCAGCGTGTCCTCTCTGGAAATATACATTGACACGGTGACGGTAACCGGCAGTTGTCTGGAAAGAAAAGTCAGTGTCTTCGTGTCTGCGGACTTTGGCCATCTGTGCATCGTTTGTCATCTGGTTTACGATAGACATTGTTTCTTCGTCGTCCAGTTCCGGATATTTGGAAATTCTTCTGAGAGCACCATGCAGACGGACAACCGGCGGCATTCCATAAGTGAAATGCAAGTCGGAACAACCGATAGCACGGACTTCGTTCAGGATTCTGTTGATTTCAATTGACATGCTTCAAATTCCTCCAAACTAAATAAATTTATGATAATATAAATATTATACAGCGTAAGTAACACGGACTAATTCATCCATAGAGGTAACGCCCTTCTGAACGAGTTCAGAAACGTTGTCACGCAGGAGTTTTGTACCGTTTTCTTTTGCTTTTTCTTCAATTTCTTCTTTGCTGCCGTTTCTTGCAATAATAGTAGAGATACCAGCAGTACAGTGAATGATTTCATGAATAGCAGTACGGCCTCTGTAGCCTGTGTTATTGCATTCCGGACAGCCCACAGCTTCAAATACCGGAATCGGTGTATAGATATCATCAAGTTTCATGAGTTTATTTTCATCTTCATCAGAGAAACGCTGTGTTTTGCACTTCGGGCAGAGGACTTTAACAAGTCGCTGAGCGATAACACCGATAAGAGAAGTCGCTACCATGTAGGAAGCAACGCCCATATCAATCAGACGGACGATTGTAGAAGCGGCATCGTTTGTATGCAGTGTGGACAGTACCAAGTGTCCTGTGATAGCGGCACGG
>CADBOP010000188.1 GCA_902796255.1 uncultured Ruminococcus sp. | reverse complement strand
GCCGACAGACTGAATTATGTCAACGATAGAGTTACGGGGATTCAGGAACATAACGGCATCGAGTGCAGGAACATCTATACCCTCAGATAGACACCGAGCATTGGAAAGCACACGGCAGCTATTGTCAGAGGTGTTTTCTTTGAGCCAATCTATGCGGTTTTTACGAACAAGAGCGTTATCCGTACCGTCAACATGACCGAGCTGAACGGTAACTATGCTTTCATCGTGACCGTTGAGCATAAGTTCATTCTGAATCTCCTCAAACATAGCAACGAACTTCTTTGAAGCTTTGATACTGCTATTAAACGCAACAGCTCTCCGCATCGGAGTCGGATCGTTAGCGAAATAGTTTTCTTCACTCTCAAACAGCGTTCTCTTTGAAAGACCGTTCAGACAGCCGAGTATCTTAACGCTATCGTCAAGTGTCAGTTCACTGCTCTTATCGGTCAGAAGATTTTGAAGTCGCCTGCTTACATAGCTTTCATCAACAGCAAGCACAATTACCTTATAATCAGCAAGTAAACCTAATGACACAGCCTTAGAGAAGCCCAAGCAATAGAACTCTTTTCCATAAATGCTCTCATCGTCCATAGAACAAAGCAGAGCACTACCTTCTGTTGCTTTCTTCTTGCTTTCGTCACCATATATACGGGGTGTAGCGGTCATATACAGACGTTTATCCGCCTTGATGAAGTCATTGGAGTGTACCTTGACGAAATTGCTCTCGTCCTCACCAGCGAGTGTTACACCTGTTGTGCGGTGTGCTTCATCACAGATGATGATATTGAAGTTGATACCGCTTTTCTTCTGAAATGCAGATACTACCTCAATGGACTGATATGTAGAAAAGAAGAAATTGAGCGTATTATCGGAATCTTCACCAACATACCGAGCAATCAGCTTGTTTACATCTGTTGTCGCAGGAATAACTAAGTCTGTAATGCTGTCAATATTATCAGAGTTTCTGCTTGCCTTTGGATCGGAGCAGATAGCATATACTCTATATTTGTACTTTGATTGAGCCGACCATTCCACCAATGTCTGATTGAGCAAAGAAATAGACGGTACTAAGAACAACACATTGCCTTTTCCATTGGTGACAGCTTCGGCAATTTTAAGGGCAGTAAAAGTTTTACCCGTTCCACAAGCCATAATCAGCTTACCACGCTCAGACTCCTTAAAGCCGTTGATAACAGCATCAATTGCTTCAATTTGATGCTGACGCTCCTTTTTCTTTGAGCAAATTTTCATATTCTCAACTTTGTCAAGGGTAAAGCTATCCCAATCTATGCCGGAGTCTTTCAGGTCTTGCAGTCTGATACGATTTACAGGCGGTAACTGTCCATTGATTGTGTCTTCTGCATTAGATGACCACTTATCTGTAGTAGATATGATGATACGACCTGAATATCTATGCTCCACACCGTCAATATAGAACGCTTTACCCGAAGCAGAGATGAAAGTATCTACATCATCTTTTGATATAGGGTTATTTTCGTCATAAAATTTGCACTGTATAGCACAGAATTCGTCCTTGTCTCTCAGCTTTGCAACAAGGTCAATGCCGATGTCATGAGTATTGGCATAAGGAAATTCTCTCCATAGCCATACCTGCTCATATATTTTAGAATAAAGTGGACTCGTGAGAAAGTATTTTTTCATAAGCATCTCAAACTTAGAACCTTGATCACTTTTATTTTGCGATATGCTTCTTAAATCAAATATAAGCTGTTCAAAACTATTACCTATATGCATTATAACACCTCTTGTCATAAAGTAGTAGCCCAAATTAAATACACAAGTAATTATACCATACTAAACATGAAAAGTCAATAGATTGCTTACCGAGGGTATGTGTTCAAGAAACGTTGGCAAAGCTATTCAAAAAAGTTAGGGGTATCCAAATCAGACACCCCTAATAAATTTAAAATTTTACTTATTTCGTAGGAAAATAGCGATATAATACTTTTTACTTGTAAAACAGCGTAATTAAAATGAATTATTAGTTTTCATGGATTGTTGTGTTGCTGATTTGTATGTTGTGTTTGAATTTCTGTCATAGCTTTTGATACTCTTTCCCTTATATATCCTGTCTGTTTCTTATGTTCAAAGCTAAAAAGAATGAAGATAAAGATAATAATAAGCCATTGTGTGACGGCAAAATTCAAATTCAATTCTGTAGAGAGATATACATAAATTTTTACTAATGCTAACATTAAACCAAGAGCAACCATCGTACGGTAAGCATTATTGATTTCTGACAAAGTTTCGATTTTAGAATCAACTTTGACAGCGTCCAGAAAATCTGAATACTTTGCATAAGTAATCATTTTTATTTTTTTATATACAGGTTCAATAATTAACGAACCAATACAGCTTACGATTAACCCCAAAAAATAATAAATCAGTATATTTTCTATAATGTTATCTGTCGATAAAGTAAGATTACACACTTTTTGACACAGGTACCAGAATACGGCACCCGGGATTATATTATTCAGTAGGCTGTAAGATGAAATCTTTTCTAATAAATTTTCCATATTTTATCAATCCTTTCGGTTTATGGTGACAAAATCAAAAACAGAAACTAATTTTGAAAGTACGTTTTTCTCTTTGGAGTTATATAAATTTAATTCCACATCTGTAATGTCGAACTCGAAACCAAATTCTTCTCCGTGCATCAGAAACACTCTATGATTTGTTTGTGGAGATAAGTATACTTTTTTTCCGTTTTGAGCATATTGGCTATTATCTTTGATAGAACAAGAAATAATGAATAATTTATCTTCATGAACGCTATCAGAAAAATCATTAAGGAATTTATATACCGGATAATTGTGGCCATATATAATAAGAATGTTTGAATTAGAACAGAATGGGAATGATTCTAATATATCAAATCCGCCAATGGAACCATTATTAACAAACCACAGGTGAAATACATCGAACAGAAATTGCTTGCGCAGTTTCTGTTCAGATGCCTTAGACTTTGGCAGAAAATATCTCATATGCCAAGGCTACCTCCAGTATACAGCGGACGGATATATCCGGGTGCTTTTATACTTGTTTCCATAGGATTAATCTGAATATCACCTTGTTTTTTCGTATTTTTTACACGATGTCCAGCCGATTTCTGGATAAGTTTATCGGAGCCACCATTACTATTGCCAGTATTATCAGAAACAAGATATACCATCTGATTATTATTGCCTACACGTTCAAAAATTGTTTCTGCATGGATGTACTTTCCATGATGCGGAAGTTGAATATAATCATACTTGTTCAGTTCAACAGAATCTGGAATTGCGGCGGGCGTGCAGTCGCCGGTCAGTAACACTCTTTTTCTTTCGAAAACAAGTTCGAGTTGAACACTTGCGGCGTTGGTGATAGTTTCTTTATCAATCGTATTGCCTTGCCGACCATCGAGTCCCTTTGAAACTGCATCAAGCATATATTCAAAATTTGGACCTATGAATTTCATGCAGTTGGGCATTTTGTCAGCATCTTCATAAACATCTAAAAGAGCGACTTTTCTGGATAAAGTAGCGATATTGTCATACATTTCCATGATAGCTCTCCCGATTGATTCTTTTGTTCTTCTGTCATCATTAATTTTTTCAAGAAGCTCCTCTTTATATTTCAAGAGCAGGATAGTGAACAGAGCCTTGACCCGGCCTTCTTCAATAAGATACGGAATTCCTTTGAAATGGTCATCATCGTTATGAGAAAGCACCACAATTGCCTGCTCGATTCTGTTATCATCCAAAATCTTAATTGCACGTTTCGCATGTTCTTCTGAGCCGCAGTCATAAATAATGGCAGTACCATTTTCGGTCAGAATAATGCAATCACCGTAATTGTGTTCGGTGTCTTCATAGCCTTTAGAACTTAAAACCTGTAACATAAAAATCCCCTTTCGGTAATAATTACTATTAGCACTCTCCCTACAGGACTGCTAACATAATTATATTATAGCACACTATTTTCTTTTTGTCAATAATTTTCGTGAAAAAATCTCAAAATCAAAAAATATTTATTCTGATTTTACAAATTCATACATTGACAAATGTGAAAAAATCGTTTATAATATATTAAGAGAGGAGAAAAAGTTTATGCTGGTTAATTTCAAAGTCTCGAACTTTTTATCGTTTGAGCAAGAACAGATTTTTTCTATGGAAGCCGGAAAAGCAAGAACACACTCAGAGCGTGTGCTTATCAATAAAAAAATGAAACTTCTGAAATTCATGGCTGTCTATGGTTCAAATGCATCAGGCAAGTCTAATATGATAGCTGCTCTTGATTTTGTAAAGTCGATTATCACAGAAGGATTATCTTCTGACTGTTCAGATTACTATTGCAGGCTATCTGAAGAAAATGCTTCCCGTCCGTCCAGTTTTGAATTTACAATCGAAATAAATGGGAAATGTTATCGCTATGGATTCAGTATCATCCTGAAAACATTGTCATTTCAGACCGAATGGCTCCATGAACTCACTTACGGAAAGAATTATCATATCATCTTTGACAGAAAAATTTCTGGTGGAAGATATACTGTTTGCAACTATTTCAAGGATAAGGGTCTGAACGACAGACTGATGATTTATGCGGATGATATAAAGAATGATGATTCTGTTCTGTTTTTGTCTCTGATGAATCAGAACAAAGCCACACTTTATGAATCATTCTCCGAAGCGCGTATATATCAGGATGTTTTTAAATGGTTCAAATATAAACTGAGTGTCAACTCTCCGGATAGCCCGATTACTAACTATACTTTAGTAAATGAGGAGACTGTTTCACAAATCAGTCATCTGCTTTCTGAATTTTCCACTAATGTTTCAGAGTTCAAATTAGTGGATATTCCGATTGAAAAAGTAATGGGAAGTGTACAGAAAAACCTTATCAAAAAAGTAACAGAACGCCTGATGGAGCATAAAAAACATGCTATTGAAAATGCTAATGCTACAAATCCGACAATTATGCTCAGAAATCCGTATGATAATTCCATGTTTATTTTTGAACTGAATCAGGATGGTGAAATTATCGCCAAAACATCTCAATTCAGTCATTTTAATACTGATGCTATTTTTTCTTCAAATGAGGAATCAGACGGCACAATCCGCCTGCTTGATTTGATTGAAATTCTGCTGTCTGATGACAGCGAAAAAGTCTATGTAATAGATGAAATCAACAGGCGTTTTCATCCTCTGCTCACATACAAATTTGTAGAGGAATACCTGAAACTTGCGGAAAGCCGGAATATTCAGCTTATTGTGACAACACATGAATCCCGTATTATGGATTTGAATCTTCTGAGAAAAGACGAAATCAGTTTTATCAACAAAGACGAAACAGGCAGGTCTGAAATCTATTCTCTTGATAATTTCAATGAGAGATTTGACAAAAAAATCCGCACGGCTTATCTTCGGGGAGATTACGGAGCTATCCCGAAATTCAATATCAAAACGGAGGAATAGAACAATGGCAAACAAACTCGAACTGACATGGCACGGCAAAGAAGAAGAAATCAAAGTTGAACCTCGCTTACTGATAGAACGTCCTGAATTTTCCAATATGGCAGGGACAGAACATACTGAAAACATGCTGATACAGGGGGATAATCTGCTTGCCCTGAAAGCATTGGAGAAAGATTTTGCCGGAAAAGTAAAGTGTATCTACATCGACCCACCCTACAATACAGGAGCCGCTTTTGAACACTATGACGATAATTTAGAACATAGTATCTGGTTAAACTTAATGTATTCAAGACTGATGATTCTGAAACAGCTTTTACGGAAAGACGGTTCTATATGGATTAGTATTGATGATACAGAAGTTGCATATATGCGCATTCTCTGTGATGAAATTTTTGGAAGAAATAATTTTGTAACTACAATTATATGGGAAAAGCGCAAAACTCGTGAAAACAGACGTGCATTTTCATTTAAGCATGATTATGTTATTGTTCACCACTTTCCAAGTTTTTTGAAAAAATAAAATAGTGAACTGCTCCTGAAAAAGTAGTATAATGGTAAGTAACCACACAAACCATAGCCACAAAGGAGCAGTTCACATGAAAGCATTATACCATAAAAAGAGCCTGACTGACAAGCTGAAAGAAACAT
>CADBOP010000187.1 GCA_902796255.1 uncultured Ruminococcus sp. | reverse complement strand
TTAGCTGTCTTAGCTGTCATAGTAATCACCTTTTACCTTTCATATATACTATCATATTGCCCCGCCGGACAATCAATATATCCGTTCTGTCTATGTATTTATTATAGCTTAAAAGTTATAATTTGTCAATAGTCAGAAAGAAAAATCAACGTTTTGTACAATATGAATGCGTGTATTTCTGTCAAATTGCCAATTCACAGAGTAAATAGAAATTATTTTATACAGAAAGTTTATTTTTGGATTTTACTCTAAAGAATCCAGCTTCTTTTTCAGCTCTGTCATATGATTACGACAAGCCGTGATTTCTCCTGTATATTTATTGAACCATTCTACATCTCGTTCGTCCGGTGTCTCCTGCAAAAGTACCGCCTGCACCAGAGCCGACTGCGAACGGGAGCGTTTGCGTTCAATCTCTTCAATCGTCTGCATGCAGATTTTAATTTCTTTTTTTAGTTTCCGTTTTTCACTCCAGTTACTCATAAGTCAGTATCCTTTCCGGCATTAATGCCCCATTTTATCAATTGTAGCAATCAGTTCTTCTGCCTCCTGAAAACCCTTGTCAAGATTGAACTGCAAATCTTCCAGCACCTGATGCAAAGCTTCAAGCCGCTCTCTTTCCTGCATCTGTTCGGGATATTTCAGTATGATAGTATTCAGTTCATTGACAGTGATTTTCTGCTGTTCACTGAGCTGATTCAGGAGAAAAGCAAAACTGTTGGCACTGCTCATATCATTAAGAATGCGGCGGTATTTAAGACCCCAGTCCCCTTCACCGTCAAGATAAGATTCGACAGAATCAGAAGTATGTGCAAGATTGGCAATAAACTGTTCACGATATGTTTTCTGCACACGTCTGGTTTCGTCGATATAGAGAGCAATAAAAATAATCAGTGCGAGAGTGACAATCACTGAAAAAATCACAGCCCTCTGCATTTTCTTTTTCATAATATATTCCTGATTCATGTAGAATCCTCCTTTTCGGGCTGGTAATTTTCTTCTGCAAGCCGTTGTTTTTCTTTTTCGATTGCTTCTCTGATAAGGCGTTCCTGATATTCTTCTTTGGATTCCTGTTTTATTTCTCTGCCGACCTGCATGACAGTCCGGACTTCATAGAGAGCAGTATAAGAAGTCAGCCCCATTACAAACAGAAGGAGAATTTTTTTCAAATCTGCAAAACTGGTAAGCCATGTAAAAAAAGCAGATTTCCGGATATATTTGCCTTGAATCTGGTCTGGCCGGACAGGGAGGGCATCGGGGACAGGATTTGCATCGCCCTGTACGATAAAGTTTCCGTCCGGCAGGCATTCTTTAATTCTATGCATCACAGTCAGACCAAAAATATCATTTGCTTCAGAAACATAGGCAATAATATCACCTGTCCGGAGCGTAGCAGAGCTGACCTGTTCTACAATAACGCAGTCGCCAACTTTGAGAGTCGGGAACATACTGCCTGTGACAATCTGCATGACAGATTTATGCTGAATCACAACGGGCTTTCCCTGTACGGTCTGCATAGTGACAAACACCAGCACACCAGCAGAGCAGATTACCAGAATAATAAAAATCCAATTCAGAATTTTAGACAAAATTTTCATTCGATACAACCTTAATTCATACGGCGGCTTCTCTGAAATTCTTTCCATTTTCTGTGAAGCCGTTCAAACAGACTGACATGATATTCCCTGTAAAGTCGTTTCATCTGTTTCTGGATATGCAGTTCTTCTTCATGGGTACGTTTGGGAGGGGTATAAGCCGGCCTTGGTTTGCCCTTGCGTTCTTTTTCACGTTTTTTGCGGAATTTATAATCATTAATGCTTCGCATAAACCGATACCGGAAAGTCTGGGCATATTTTTTGTAATATACTTCCATTTTTTCCTTCTCTTCTTTTTCGATAAGAGCAAGACGCTGTTTTTCTTTCAGTTCAGCAAGAAGGCGTTTCCAGTCCGGATTGTCGGTATCTTCCGGAATCAGATGAAATACAACCACCAGCAGCCATTGAATCAGCCGTGGGATGACATAGAACGGATTTTTAGAATATTCTCTGTAAATATCAGAAAACGGTTTATTCTCGAAATAAGTTCTTTCTGCTTTCAGACGGGCAGCCCGTTCTGCTTCTGCACGTTCCTTTTCACGTTTCTGCTGTTCGAGCTTCAGACGAATTGCCACTTCTCTGGGGTCTTCAAATTCAGAAATTTCTTCTGTAATAGAAGCTCTGGCTTCTTCGATTTCTTCTTCTGTGACAGAAACTTCCTCCGGATTTTCTTCTGTTTCAGGAAGATTTTCTGTATTGATGCCTTCTGCTTCGCCGAGTTCGGAACGGACAAGATTCTTTTCCTCTGCGAGTCTCTGCCGTTCTGCTTCAATGCGTTCCTGTTCTTCACGGCGAAGACGGGCTTCTTCTTCCAGTCTCTGGCGTTCTTCTTCTTCTTTTCGTCTGGCTTCGAGCAAAGCAAGGCGTTCTTGTTCCTGTCGTTCCCGTTCCCGTTCAGCGGCTTCCTGTTCAGCCCGTTTCTGAGCGAGCATTTCTTCGAGTTTTCTTTGTTCTTCTTCCTGTAATCTTTCGAGCCGTTCTATTTCTTTCTGCCGAATCTGGTCAATTCTTTCCTGTTCTGCCTTCCGGTAGGCTTCCATCTGGGCTTCCTTTTCTTTGAGTTTGCGTTCTTTTTCAAGCTGTTCCTGATAAGCTTTTTCAATCGTAATCACCTGACTGATTTGACTGAATATTTTAGCAGCATCCTCATCTTTGGGGAGACCGGCAGAAATTTTCTGTTCGCCGTCAGAAGCGATATAGCCTGCTGCACCGGTAACAGTAACAGAATAGTCATCAGAAAGCGTATTATCAAAATAATGTACAAACTTGGGCTTGATTGTTCTGTGCTTTTTCTTTTTGAGGGATTTCAGCCTGACGAGGCTGTCTTCGCCTTCCATACCGGAACGGAACAGAAGCAGATTCATCAGAATCACACGATAGAAATCTTCAATATAATTATTTTCCGGCTGGATAGTATTATCTTCTATATTAATTTCATAGCCGGATTTGTCATAGCTTTCGATATACTGCCACAAGGTCAGACATGCTTTTAAATCGACATTTTTCATGATAGCATTGGTTCTCATGACAGGGGGACGAATATAGGCATTTCCGAGCTTTGTACAGAGTTCTGAGCCTTTATAGCCTTCGATGATTTTTTTCAGTTTTTCGACACGCTGCCAGACAGTATAGCCGTGTTCATTCTGTGTTTCCAGACTGGAGACAGTTTCCATTTTGACTTCTATTTTTAATTTTCCGCCTTTTTCGTCATCAATATCTGTATGATAGCCGAGGACATAAGACTGTTCATCTTTGGCAACTTTGGCAAGCTTTTCATAACGGACATTAATAAATAAATAAAGTCTGTCTATCAGTGTGTTGACAAATTTATTCTCATATGTCATCAAGCTTTCTTCTTTATGAACATTCAGAATTTTAGAAGGTGTAATCTTACCGGATTTTTTGTCATAGCTCTGAATCAGGTCAGTATGCTGTGCCAGATGCTTGATAGATTCCACTGTGATTTTTCTGGAAAGAGCAATCGGCACGATTTCTTCTACATCTTCAATAGTCCTTCTGGGATTACGCAGGAAATTATCCACATGAGTCAGACCGTTTTCGATAGCTTCTACCCATGAAACATCGATAGTCTTTTTCATAAGTTTCCGGTTCAGCGAAAAGACGTTTTTGCTCTGATGCAGGAGTGTATTGAGCGAATCGAATAATTCATCCTTATCGAACACATGCATAGCATCCTGAAAATCCTCGTACCATGTCTCATAGGCTTCGGCATCAGATTCATCATCATCGCTGTCCATGTAATACATTTCATCAAGTTCGTCAAGTTCTTCCGGAAAATAAACCCTTTCCGTCTGTCCGGCTTCTTCTGCATCCTGAATCAGGTCATCTTCGTCATAATCTTCATCATCAGAATAGTCCTTGTTATCGTCTTCATTATCGTCTGATTCTTCCGGAATATCCTCATAATAAGGAATGTCGAAATCAGCAAGTTCTTCCAGAGCAGCGATATCATCCAGTGTATCAGAATCTTCCGGCTGACTATAGGGGGTATTCTGCTTTTTATCAATATCACGCAACTGATTTCACCTGCCTTTGATAAGAAATACTATCAGAATAATTTCTGAAGCCGTTCCAAATATGCGATAGATTCATGCATTGTATTTTTGCCGAACAGTTTTGTCAGATAAGTACATAATTCTTTGAGTTCTTCTCTGAGCATGGCCAGATTGAGAGATTCAAACTTTCTGAAAATTTTGGTAGCCAGCACATAATCAATACCGTCAAGTTCATCGCCGCCGCTGGCTACATAGACCGGAACGAACAGCCCCATCTGTTTCAGAATACGGTTACCGAATGCGACACGCAGCTTTTCGATTACCCACAAATCAAGCTGCTGAATTTTTTTCAGATTTTCCTGCGAAATCGGGTACATCTTGAAAGCTTCTTCAAACAGGGCATTCAGATGGTCATAGCCGAGATTCATCGGCGGTGTATCAGGGGCATCAAATGCCACGCCCTTGGTATCAAGATTAATCGGCTGGGCACGGTCGTATACTTTATCGGAAATAGCATAAGTCGAGTCGTCATTATTTGCCGTACCAATATACCAGATATTCTGCGGAATGACAATTTTTCCACGGTCAAGCTTTACGGGGTCAGTACTCCAGACATTCGGGACAATATCAAGTTCCCATTCGTCAGCGTTCGGCATTTCGAGGATAGAGAGCATTTCTGCAAAATAGTATTCGACACGGGCAATATTCATTTCATCGAGCAGGATGAAATTGATATCATTATTATAATTAGAAGAATAGATTCTCTTGAGTACTTCTGTTTCGTTGAAACTTTTAGTAAATTCATTGAAATAGCCGAACAATTCTGTACGGTCACGCCATGACGGCTGTACAGAAGCAATGGTAGTATCCTTCTGCAAGAACTTACCAAGCGAATATGGCAAAGAAGTTTTACCAGTACCAGAAATACCCTGTAAAATAATCAGCTTTGTAGATGCCATACCGGCAAGAAAGAGCCTGATTGTCTTATGGTCATAATACAAATGCATTCTGGAACATGCAAAATTCCGGTAACGTTCGACAAATTCTTCCAGCGTGACAGAATCATCATATTCTGGCGGTTCATAATTTTTATAGAAATTATCAACTTCAATCAGCTTGGAGAAACGCATATCTGCTGTCTGAATCACACCATCCTGAGAAGCTGCCACAGCAGGAACGGCGGCTTCTCCCTCCGCAGGCTGACCGCCTCCAGAAACTGCACCTGTCCCAGCAACAGGAGAGCCGTCTGCTGCAAAGACTTCGGACGGGGCAAGCCCCATCTGTGTCACTTTCAGAGCCATAATTTCATCTTTTTCTTTCATTAATTTCATAACTCTCCGCTGGAGAACAGAAATTTCTTCCAGTAAATCTTCATTGCTGACAATGGAATGCCGGAAACGGAGATATTTCCGGACAGCCAGTATTAGCATTACACCCAGCAGGACATAGACTGCAATTACCAATAAAATACTCAATATTGCACAAACCCATTCCAGAACGCTGAAATTGCCGCAGTATGTCCGGAACAAGGCAATATAAGTCGGGATATCAAATATCTGTTTGACCCCTCGGCCGAATCCGAGAAAAATTTCTCCGAATCCTTGCAGCATTGTAGAAATAAAGATAAAAAACCATTTTAAAAAATTATTCATAGACTTCACCTGTTATGTTTGTGAGATGTCAGAATTTTCAGGAGTTTCTGTCTCCTGAGAAGCTTTTTTGTTTTGTTCAGCAAGATATTCTTCAATTGCACGGCGTTTGATTTCTTCTTCATCGATTTCCGGCACATCCGGACGTTTGATTTCAATCAGTACAATAATAAATTTATATAATTCAAACAGGAAGAAAATCGCCATCGGAATCAGAATGCAGACAAAAAAGCCTGTTTTTGTCCGGAGGAAATTCATGACATTTCCCAGACCAGCAATTTTCACCTCTGTCCACTGACCGATTAAATCGCCTGCATATGCCGGAATTTCGTCATCAATCGAGTTATTGTCGCCTCGTGTAACGAAACTTCTTGTGTTTTCAAATTCGTTGATATGCACGATTCTATGGGTATTCTTTACTTTCCGGCCGTCAATAATCGTCCAGAAGGTAATCACATCATTTTCTTTCAGCGTATTTAAATCATCGATTTCCTTACAGATAATCAAATCGCCCTTTGAAAAAGTCGGCAGCATAGAATCCGATTCTACTGTCAGGGGCATATAGCCGAACAGATTCGCAACGCCATTGTTCCGGCCGGAAGAAAATACCAGAATTGTTACCAGCAATGCCAGAAACAGGATAATCCATGACAGGATATTTACAATCACTTTCAGAATTTTTTTCATTTTCTATAACTCCTCTTGATAATATAATAAATTATGTCGATTCCGTGATACGGAAATCCATTCCCAGTTTCAATGTACCACCAATGATGTTATCCGTACAGTCGGGGTCATTACCTTCCAGCCAGACCACAATAGTAAATTTATCTTTTGCCTTGGATTCAAATTTTTCATGGTCAGTTGTCATAACAATGGTAGAAGATGTAAATTCGCTGTCACAGTCGCTTTCTTTTCCGCCGCCATTGGATTTGGTTTTGCCATAGACAGTTTTTTCGCCATTTTTATAAACAGCAATCCGGACGGCTTCGTCCACACCTTTTGTGACATTTTCAATTGTCATTTCTCCGGTATAAGTAATTGTATCATCGCCGGAATTAATTAAATAAAAAGTATAGGCAATATAGCTTTCTCCGTTGTGTGCCCCGTTAATCATATCGATATTGGGCGGCAGGTCTTCGCCGCTGATATTAGTCATATCATTGACAACATCGGCATCAAGACGGGCATTTGCAATATCATAATCAGGCGTTTCGGACAAAGTAAGTCCCTGCCTTACCATATCATATTTATCAATACGTACAGTAAAGCTGCCGAATTTATCATAAAAATAAGAAATAGCATAGGCTGCTGCAATAATAACTGTCAAAATAATCACCAGCAGTCCCAGCACACGCATTACTACCAGATATCGCTTTGTTTCTTTGGCAGTACGTCTTAATTCCAAGACATCTCTGATTTCTTCGCTCACAGGCACCCTCCATTCTTTTTCTTATTTTTTATTCTTCATCTTCTGTTTTTTTGCGGATTTGTGCTTCCGGCAGGTATTTTCCGGCTAAATCTCCTGCACAGTAAGGACAGCCAAATTCATAGAACATTTCCGCCTGATGACTTGCAGCTACACCGTCTGCAATAGGAACAGCACCAATGTCATTGACCAGATTGACAACAGACCCCACAGCACTGTGTGCCCTTTGGTCACGGCTCAGAAAATGTGTTAATTCCGGACTTAAAAGCACATAATCCACGGGAAAATCTGCAATCCGGAGAACAGGACAGTTCTGAGAGCCGAAATTTGTCAGCATAAAATGAAATCCATACCCACGAAGAATACGGATAGTTTTTGCAGCGATACTGTCTTTTTCAAGCAGCAATGTTTCCGGCATAGCAAAGCACAGCCGGTTATACATCAGATTATACTTTCTGCACATTTCCATCAATATACGGTCACATGCAATCTGCTGAAGATAATGTACAGGCATGTAAACAGAAAGCCATTCAAACTGCAATTCTCTTTCTGTAAAAATCTCATGTGCCTGAATCGCCTGTGTCAGTTCAAGAAGGAACAATTCTGTCCCCTGAGAGGACATATCTGCAATTCTTCTGAAATTTTCCGGCATCAATGTCCCGAGGCCGGGGGTATTGAGCTGGGTGCGTGACTGATAAAAAGTTTGTTCACCAGTTGCAATATTGCGGATGACACGATATTGGAGTTCAATTGCCCGCAGTCCGCCGACAGTTGTCGGCTGTGAAGTATCTGCCATAAAGATTCACCCCAAGAATATTTCTTAAAAAATTATGATTATTTACATTATAGCATAAAATTAGCATTATGTCAATAAATACTTTGTGTATTTCATGGAATACAAAATAATATGCAAAAAATTTTCAAAAATTTCATAGTTAAAAACTTCTTCTTCCAGATATATCCTGTCCTGAAAAGTGACAGAAAAGCACATTGTCCGGCTGAGACAATGTGCTTCAGAATTTTTATGCCTGTCGTCTGTTTTTTTCCGGATGGCAGCGGTAATATTCCTCCTTGTCCGCATACATCCGTTCATCTGCCGTCTGCATTGCCTGCCTGATGTTGTATTCTCCTGTGCAGTATACCGAACCAACTGCAAATCTCACATCTTCCGTATTTTCAGTCAATGCACGGAGCTGTGCAACCTGACGTGCCATTGTTTCTTCTGTTATTTCCGGCAGAAATACTACAAATTCATCACCACCGACACGATAGATTTCAAAATCATCAAACACGATTTTCAATAGATTTGCCGCACGAACCAGAAGTTTGTCACCGGCTTCGTGTCCTTTGTCATCATTCACAGTTTTCAGCCCGTTCAAGTCGGCATATACGACCCCCATCTGTACCGGACGCTTGTCTTCACCGTTCAGGAGTCTTTCCACACGCTGATTCATAGCGTTGCGGTTGTTCACCTGCGTGAGCCCGTCAACTGTACTCATAATTTCCAGACGGGACACAAGCTGATGATTAGAGATGACTGCACCAATCAGAAAGGTTGCCAGCTCCAGTATTCCCTTAATCTCTTCTGTCTTCGCCGTATTGTAATTTCCAGCCCAGATGAAGCCAACCAATGTTTTCTGAAAGCGAATCTCATACAGCACAATGTTATGCATTTCCTGTGACACCAGCAATTCATACCAGACAGGGTCACGGTCTTTCACGACTTGCAAGTCTTTCAGCAACAGACAGTCGCTTTTATTAAGCATCGTTTCCCATGCCAGAGCAGTTTCATATGGTGTACGCCCCATACTTCTGGAAATTTTTTCGAGATAGGCATAATCCGGACCATCGGATGTGACGAGGCTGCATTTCTGATGGTGTGTATCCACGACTGTAATCACACAATGTGCTGCCTCGCAGAACTTTCTGATTTCAGCAACAGTTTCACGCATAGTTTCGTAGAAATCTTGTTCTTTATGCAGAATCATACTCAGTTTGATAACTGCCGCTGACACTTCCGCAGAACGTTCTGCCATAGCCTCAGTCTGAACAGCCTGTTCGACTTTGGTGATATAAAGACAGTAAACTGTCCGTTTCTGGTTGTCTCTGCTGTCGGCCGCAGGTTCATCGACCGGAATATACATTCCTGTCAGCCAATAATTATAGGCATTGACATACGAATACAGAATATCCCGTTTGCTGGCACATTTGTAGCAATAATTCTCAAAATTCACATCGCTGAAATAATTCCGGTAAGGGATGCCGGAATAAAATTCCGGTGCATCTGGTGTACGGTGCAGCATACCCTGATAATACTGGTTGATTGCATACAGACGAATTTCACTGAAACTGCCATCTGGCAGAATATCGAATCCGAAAACACAAGCCATTGCGTGGATACTCTCGACCCATGACTGAAAATTCATAAGGAAGCTCCCTTTTTTCGTATCGTTCTTATTATATTCAGCAGCTTGTAACTGCTGGAAATATTATATTATTATCATTATACAGTATCCAAAGAAAAATTGCAAGAAAAAAAGAAAATTTTATAATCATCTTATTTTATTAATAAATCATGAACAAAATATAAACAAAAACAAATTCTTAATCTTTTTTCAATATAAAAAATCTGTTTTTTATACAAAAGTATTGACTTTGTTGTATTTTTTTGATATACTTATATAAAATTATTCTGCTTCATGCAGAGAGAGGGGAATTCTTACATGAAAAAACATACGCTTTCAGCTCTGACACTTGCACTGTGTCTGCTGAACACGGGTGTGCCTGCCGCTGAAATTGCAGCTTCTGCCGCAGATTCAGACCTGACTTACGGTGCTCTGACTTATACCATCGAAAATGGCGGCATTACTATCAGCAAATGCGATGACAAATCCGAAACTGCTGAAATTCCGTCAGAAATTGACGGAATACCTGTTCTGAAAATCGGCTCTACTGCATTCTATGGCTGTGCATTGACATCAGTTGTGATTCCGGAAGGCGTTACTGAAATTGCTTCCGGTGCATTCTGGCACAGCAAAAGCCTGACAGAAGTTACCCTGCCTTCCACGCTTGAAAAAATTGAAAGCTTTGCTTTTAATGACTGTCCGGCTCTGGAAAAAATTTCTTTTCCGGAAAGCCTGACTTATGTCGGAAACAATGCATTCGGAGATACTGCATGGATTGCTGCACAGAAAGAACTGTCGCCTTTTGTAACAGCAAATCATATTCTGATTGATGCTTCTGCCGAAGTCACCAGACAACTTGAGGAATTTTCAACAGAAAAAGAAAGGGCTATCGAAAAGGCAGAAGCTGCCAAACACTGGGAACGTGCCGGAATTTTAACGAATCAGGTCGGCTATTTCACAAATCTTTCCAAAAAAGCCACACTGTTATCAGAAGCAGCAAGCAGTGTTACTTTTGAGCTTCTTGATGCCTCCGGCAAGGCAGTATATACAGGCAAATCCCAGCCAATGGGACTGGATGCCGAATCCGGTGATTCTGTTCATGTACTTGATTTTTCTGATTTTAAAAAAGAAGGCACATATACACTTAAAAGCGAAACTGGTGAAACTTCCGGAGAATTTGAAATCGGCATACTGGATAATTATTCCGGATTATTCTATGATGCATTAAATTATTTTTATCAGAACCGTTCCGGAATAGAAATTGAAGAACAGTATATCACCTCTGGTGAACCTGCCGAACTTGCCCGTGCGGCCGGACATGTTTCTGATATTGCAACGATTCAGAACATCTGGGGCTATACAGAAACTGCCGGAACACAGGACGTTTCCGGCGGCTGGTACGATGCCGGTGACCATGGAAAATATGTTGTCAACGGTGGTGTTTCACTGTGGCTGCTGCAAAATGAATATGAACGGGCACTTGTGAACAATACAGCAGATGTCTATCAGGACGGGAATATCAAAATTCCTGAAAACAGCAATAAAATGCCTGATTTGCTGGATGAAGCCCGCTATGAAATGGAATGGATGCTGAAAATGATTGTTCAGGACGGTGACTGCAAGGGCATGGCATATCATAAAATGCATGATATCAAATGGACTGCTCTGGGGCTTGCACCTGCTGACGATACAATGGCCAGAATTATTCTTCCTCCCTCTACAGCAGCTACACTGAATTTAGCTGCCTGCGGGGCACAGGCTTACCGCCTCTGGAAAGACCTTGACCCTGATTTTGCAGAATCCTGTCTGACAGCGGCAAAAAATGCCTATGAAGCAGCAAAGGCACATCCTGATATGTATGCACCGAATAAAGAATACGGCGGCGGCGGTGCTTACAGTGATGATACTGTTACTGATGAATTTTACTGGGCAGCCTGTGAATTATATGTTTCTACCGGTGATAAGGCCTATTATACAGATTTACAGGGTTCTGAACTGGCATTTTCCATTCCTTCTGACCTCAACGGCGGAGAAGCTGCCGGATTAACAGGCAGTTTCGACTGGGGACATACTTCGGCTTTAGGTTCTATGACACTTCTGCTGCACAGTGATATACTCAGCAAAGAAGAAAATCAGAAATTAAACTCCAGTCTGACAGCAACAGCAGATTATTACCTGCATTTAGAAGAACAGCAGGGCTATGGCCTGCCTTATACGGCTACTCCGGAAGGCGGTTATACATGGGCTTCCAATTCGTTTATCTCAGACAATGCCATTATTTTAGCTTATGCCTATGATGTACATCAGGATGAAAAATATCTCAATGGTGTTGTCAGTGCAATGGATTATCTGCTTGGCAGGAATCCTCTTGACCGTTCGTATATTACCGGATATGGCATACATGGTTCACAATATCCGCATCATCGCTGGTGGGCAAAATCTCTGAAATCTGCTTTTCCGAAAGCCCCGTGTGGTGTACTGGTGGGCGGGCCTAATACTGGTCTGGAAGATTCCATCATGAAAAAAGCATTCGGAACAGAAGAAACCGCACCCCAGAAATATTATCTGGATGATATTGAAGCATATTCTGTTAACGAATGTGCCATTAACTGGAACAGTTCTCTTGCATGGACAGTTTCCTATCTTTGCGAACAGAACGGCGGTTTAATCATCGGCCAGCCTTCTGCCGGAAAACAGATTCCGGAAATTCTGATTCCGGAAGATGACCCTGATTCTGTACATCCTCTGACTGTTACCATTCCGGATACTGTCACCAGCATCGGAGAACAGATTTTCGGAAAATACAATGCCTATGTCACAGAAACCATTATTCCCGACAGTGTGACAAGTATCGGAAAGCAGGCGTTCTTCAGATGTGCTAATCTGGAAAGCATTACACTGCCGGATACGATAGAATTAGTCGGTGAAAAAGCTTTTGCCGAAACCCCGTGGCTGAAAGAAATGCAGGCAGATTCTCCCCTGCTGGTTATCAATGGCCTGCTGATTGACGGCACTGCCGCAGAAGGAGAAGTCATCATTCCGGAGGGTGTTGTTTCTGTACTGGGAAATGCATTTGCATCCAATCATAAAATCACATCTGTAGTATTTCCAGAGGGTGTAAAAACCATCAATACAGGGGCATTCAATGCCTGTGATGCACTGACATCCGTCACATTTCCGGAGAGTCTGGAAACAATTGCACAGAAAGCTTTTTCTGATACCGCTCTGACAAAACTCACTATTCCGGCAAATGTACAGACCATCGGTACAGAAGCTTTCATTAACTGCAAGTCTCTGCCGGAAGTCATCATCTCCGGAACAGATACAGAAATCGGCTCAGAAGCGTTTGGCTGTACTTCTACATTTATGGCAACCGGACAATATTCTTATATTTTTGTACATGATACTCTGGATAATTTTGTATTATACTGCAATCAGAAATCCAGTGCTGACAGCTATGCAGATACAACAGGCATCACTCCTTCTTATTTTGGTGATGTCACCGGAGATTCTGCTATTAATATTCTGGACGTCATTTCTCTGAATAAAAATATTTTCGGAAAAGAAAGCCTGACACCTGCACAGCAGAAAAATGCGGATGTTGACCGGAACGGCACACCGGATTCTTCTGATTCACTTACTATTCTGAAATATATTGTTGGTCTTGTGACTGCTTTTTAAGAAGATTTTTCAGGAACAGAATGCCGTATGATTATGGCATTCTGTTTATTTTTTCGGAAAAATATGTAAAATATTTCAGCATATATATGATAAAATCTTCTTGAAATTGCTTCCAGAATATGTTATAATAAAAAGTGCAGAAGTTATAGGGTTCTGCAAATCTTATTTTTTAGGAGAGAGATATATGAATTTTAAAAAAACTGCTGCTTTTTTAACAGCACTCAGTATGGTAACAATACCATTTTCTTATGCAGAAATTTCTGAATTTAATCCTGCTATCATTGCCTGTGCTTCTGAAACAGGTGTAAAAGATGAGCTGACTTACCAGAAATTCGCTGACCATATAGAAATTATTTCCTGTGAAGACACTGCGGAAAGCATTGTGATTCCGTCAGAAATTGACAACAAGCCTGTCACTGTCATAGGCTATGAAGCATTTTCTAACTGTACAGCACTGGAAAAAGTTACAATTCCAGACACTGTGACTTCTATTGAAGAAGGGGCTTTCCGTTACTGCAAATCTCTTACTTCTGTGACAATTCCGGAAAAAGTCACTATACTGGCCACAAATACATTTTATCAGTGTACCAGTTTGACAGAACTGAATCTGCCGGCAGGTATGATAAAAATTCAGAGTTATGCCCTCAGCAACTGTACCAGCCTCAAAACACTGCATCTGCCAGATTCACTCAGAACCCTTTCTGACTCTGCATTTTCTTCTGAAATGGCTTTTGACAGCATTACTCTTTCTTCCGGAAATCAATATTTTCAGTTAAATGACGGTGTACTGACAGACCGTTCCGCACAGACTATTTATAAATGTGTGACTTCCAAAAAAGGAGCTTATACCATTCCGGAAACAGTTACCAAAATTGCAGCCGGTGCATTTTATAACTGTGCAGAACTGACAGCTGTTACAGTAAATTCCAAAATCACATCAATTCCGTCTTATGCATTCCGCAACTGTGTAAAACTGGCAGAAGTCAATCTTCCGGAATCTGTTTCCAGAATTGATTATACTGCCTTCCGTCATATTGCTCCGGATGCTGTTGTTACTATCGAGAATCCTTATTGCGATATTGGTTTCGGTACATTCCAGACAGAAAACTATATAAATGAAGACGGCAAACAGCAGTCTGCTTCCCGGTTTATGGGAACAATCCGTGGCTATGAAAATTCCACTGCACAGACTTATGCAGAAGATGACAAGGCAAACTTTGAATCACTCGGTGTCAGCACAATGGAACCGCCTTCTTCAGCGACATCTACCACATATGCCACTACTGCAATGTATACTACTACTAAAGTAGCATCTGCTACTACTTCCAAAACCAATACTACGACTTCCCGCACTACTTCTGACGGTGTTTTCAGCTATTCTAAAATTTCTGTTAATGATGCCGAACCTACGATTTCAATCACAGGTGTTCTGAAACCGGCAGACAGCATTACCCTTCCGTCAGAAATTGAAGGGCTGCCTGTTACTGCCATTTCGTCCAGTGCCTTTTCCGGAACATCTATAAAATCCATAACGATTCCGGAAGGCGTGACAAGTATCGGTGCCAGTGCATTTTTCCACTGTGAAAATCTGACAAATGTCAGTCTGCCGTCCACACTGAAATATATTAACTATGGTGCATTCAAGGCTTGTCCTTCGCTGAAAGAAATCGTATTGCCCGAAGGATTACAGTCTATCAGCGGACGGGCATTTGAAGGTACAGGCATTACAGGCATTACCATTCCGGGGTCTGTAGAACATGTAACAGGTTTTTATGGCTGTTCTGCGTTGAAAAATGTAGTAATTCAGGAAGGCACAAAAATTATCAGCAGTGAAGCCTTTACCTGCTGCCGTGCATTGGAGTCTGTCAAACTTCCGGATACACTGACACAAATCAGTTCTTATGCTTTTGCAAGCTGTGATGCTCTTGCAGAAATCAATCTGCCGGAAAGCCTGACAGAGATTTCTTCTTATGCATTTGCAAGCTGTATTTCTCTGAAATCCGTAATCATTCCGGACAGCGTCACTTCTTTGCAGACCAGTGCTTTCCAGAGATGCAGCAGTCTGACTTCTGTCCAGCTTCCTGCAACACTGAAATCACTGAACAGATATGTATTTTTAAACTGCACAGCTTTAGAAGAAATCACACTTCCGGAAGGGCTTGAATCTCTGTACATGAATGCATTTGCCGGCACAGCTCTGAAAGAAATCACGATTCCGGCAAGTCTGAAAAGTTTTTATTCTTTAGGCAACAGCTATTATTCTTCCAATGGCATCAGCACTGCCGATATTTATGATTTCATGCCGAAACTGGAAAATATTTATGTTGCAGACGGCAATCCGAATTATGTATCTATCGATGGTATTTTAGTTTCTGAATCATCATATTCTTCCAGTATCATCATGTTTCCGCCTGCAAGAACAGGATATTATACCATTCCTTCGGGCATTTCCGATGCCAATACCAATTCTTTCTGGAGTTCACAGCTGACAGGCATTACCCTGCCCCGTAATTTCTACATCTCTTCGGGAATATTTGCTTCCTGCCCGAATCTGGAAATTATTGAAGTATCTGCTTCCAATAATTATTATTATGACAGCAATAATGCATTATATTATAAATTAAATTCTTACAGCAGTTCTGAAGAAACAGAACCGGAAATTCGTTTAGTTTCCTGTCCTCGTGGAATAAAAGGAGAATTTGTTGTTCCTGAGGGTGTCACAGAGATTGGTAATGGTGCATTCCGGAACTGTACAGGCCTGACAAGTATTGTTCTTCCATCTACACTTAAAACAATTTCTTCCGGTGCATTCCATTCCTGCACAGGTCTGACAGGCATTACGATTCCGGATTCTGTAGAAATAGTTGGTTCTTCTGCTTTCCAGAACTGTACCGCACTGGAAGAAATCAGTCTGCCGGATGATGCAAAATTCAGCTATACTTACACATATGCTGATAATTCAACAGGAAGTACAAATTATTATAATAATATTTTCTCCGGCTGTACTTCACTGAAAAAAGTAAAACTGCCTGCAAATCTTGAAAATATTCCAAGCAATACATTCTATGGCTGTTCTGCTCTTACCACTGTGACCATGCCGGCCGCTTTGAAAACCATTGATTCCAATGCCTTCTATCAGTGCGGTGCACTTTCCCTGACAATTCCGGAAGGTGCGGTATCTATTGCTTCTTCTGCCTTTGCAGAATCCGGTCTGACAGATATTACAATTGCAGACACAGTTACTTCTATCGGCTATGGGGCATTTTCTAACTGCAAAGACCTGAAAACCGCAAAACTGCCGGCTGGTATTTCCAGAATTGACAGCCGTGCTTTCAATGGCTGTTCCAGTCTGGAAGCCATTGAAATTCCGGAAGGTGTGCTGGAAATTTTGTCTTATGCATTCCGTGACTGTTCTGCTCTCAGCAGTGTCACACTGCCGGAAAGCCTGATTAATATTTATCAGTCGGCTTTCTCTAACTGTTCTGCACTGGAAGAAATCTATATTCCGTCCAATGTTTCCGGCATTGAACAGATTGTAGAAACTACTGCCACTACAACTGCAACAGATTCTTATGGTTCTAATTATACTACTGCCAAGTCCACTACAACAGCAGTAAAAACGGTTGTCACCAACGATGATACGCCGAACATTCCTTCTCATGCAGGGGCATTCCCGAACTGTACTTCTCTCCAGAAAATTACAGTTTCCAAAGATAATAAATATTATGCCGACATTGATGGCGTACTGATGAACAAAGACAGCACAGAACTGCGGCAGTATCCGACAGGCCGCAAGGGGGCTTATCTTATTCCGGACAGTGTCACAGCCATTGCATATGGTGCATTTGAGAACAGTGCTATTTCAGAAGTTACCATTCCGGGGACGGTTTCACAAATCAGCAGCAGAGCTTTTTCCAACTGCCAGAATCTGACCAAAGTTACTTTCCCTGATAATTTAGAAATGATATCTGCTTATATGTTCTATAACTGCACAGCACTGGAAAATGTAGTATTCCCCGACACTCTGAAATCTGTAAACTATTCTGCATTCGCAAATACCGGCCTGACATCTGTTACTCTGCCGAAGTCTGTAGAAAAAGTTCTGTCCTATGCATTTGGTGCATGTGCAAATCTGAAAAGTGTCACATTCCTGAATCCGACAGGCAGTGTTTCAGAAGCCGCTGTATCCGGTAAGAAAGCCGCAAGCGAACCTTATGTATTTGTCAGCGACACACCGGAAATTGACAGGGAATATTATAGCTCTTCCGCTGTCAGCACGAATACTGCTGTTTCTGTTGGTTATGATTATACTGCTGATATTACAATTGCAGGCTATGACGATTCTGAAGCCCAGAGATTAGCCGATGTACATGATTATACATTCAAGTCGCTCGGCGAAGGCGGTTCTATCATGACAACAACAACGACCACAACAGAAACAACAACCACTACTACTGTCACGGAAACAGAAACTTCTGATACAGAAACAACCACTACAGAAACTACTACCACAGTGACAGAGACAGAAACCTCTGCATCAGAAGAAACGGAAACAGAAACCAATGAAACCCAGACAGAAGAACCAAAAGTCTATAAAGACAGCTATGAATATGATATTAAAAGCAATGAAAATGCATATTTCTTCTCCTCAGATGATGAAGTCCTTACTGCTGACAAGCTGATTACATCTGCCCGCCGCCGTGCTATCGAAGAAGATGGTTCTTTCGGTGAATGGGAAGATATCGAAGATATCAGTATTTTTGATTTCGGCAAGCTCTCTCCTGCTGTTCTGTTCCAGAAAAACGAAAATACAGAATATTCCGGAGAAGCCAGTGCAGAAGTTACTATTACCCTGCCAGATGGTTCTGCATCAGTACAGAAAGTAACAATGGGTAATCTTACTGTCGGCATGACTGGTGATGCAGATGGCGACGGTGCAGTTACCGCCAGCGATGCAGGAAATATTCTTATCTATGCTGCCGATTTTGGTGCAGGAAAGACAACTGCTGCAATTTCTCCGCTGAAACCTGAACGTGAATCACTGGCAATGTTTAT
The DNA here is from genome assembly GCA_902796255.1 of uncultured Ruminococcus sp. Lineage (GTDB taxonomy): Bacteria > Bacillota > Clostridia > Oscillospirales > Ruminococcaceae > UBA3855. Next base: position 6,421 of record CADBOP010000187.1, on the reverse strand, counting down.
CAGTAATGTAGATAAAAGCGATGCTGTCAATGCAACAGATGCCTCTTACATTCTGGTTTATGCTGCTATGACCGGTGCAGGCAACGAAGCAAAATGGTCTGAAATTGTAAATCAGGAATAATACTGTTTTTAGCATATAATTAAAAAAACTGCCTGATATATATATCAGGCAGTTTTAAAATTTTATAAAATATTTTTATTTTATAACACCAATTCCCCAGATTGTGAAATCCGTTCCGGCATCTTCCATATTGACAGAAACATGCAGTTCTCCGGAAGTACTTTGCAGATACGCACATTCTGCATCCGGTCCGCCCCATGCATAGAGACGTTTGCCACTAACCTGTGTTTTTTTGCCGTTTACAGTAACATTCAGATTTCCGAAACTGTTATCCTGATTCGACCTGTAAACAATAAAAATACCTTTTCCCTCTGTGGTGAAAGTCATGGGTTTGTTGGCAGAATTTTTTTCAAACCGGAAGCCATAAGCAAATCTTGGGTAAGAATTATCTGCTTTGAAAGAACCTGCATTGAAATTTTCAAGTTCTGAAACCGGCACAATACTGCCGTTTGTATATTCTGAACCATATACTGCTCCGGACGGAATCGTATATGCCAGACTTTTGTGTTCTGATTTCAGAGCCTGTCTGTAGAAATAAGCAATACTGTCAGAAATCAGCTTGCAGCCTTCTGCATGAGGATGATACTCATCTGTATAATAATCTTCTTTTGTCAGAAGTCCGGAATTGAATGCATTAGTCAGAGCGTTATCCATACTAATCACAGGTACATCATAATATTCGCCGATTTTTGCCATTTGTTCCTGCATAGAATAGCCGCCTCTTGCACGGTTGATAATCAGAATCACAGCAGGTGCATTCTCCTGAGAAAGACATTTCCGGACAAGACTTTCATAGCTTTTTTTATAGATTTCTTCCGGATGGTCATTGACAGAAAATTCGATAAAAATAATATCCGGAGTATCATTGAGAATATCTCTCTGTGCCCGCATCAGGCCGACTGCTGAAGAAGTTCCGGAAAGCCCTGCATTAATAAATTTGCAGTTGCTGCCTGTGCCGAATGTTTCAGCAAAGTAATCAAACGACCGCTGTGCATAACATGTGGGTTTGTGGTCACCCTCTGTGATAGAACCACCGATATATGCCACTGTAGTCGGCTGACCGCTCTGTGCTTTCTGAATTTTGTCCCATAATCTGGAAGTATTACCGAACTGATAAATTGCATCAGAATAGAATTTCTGCATTTCCGGAGAGTCAGTTTCTGTATAATCATCCCACAGATTTTCAGGCAGTTCTGCTCTGGGAAATTCTGTGACACTGCCCTTCAGATATTTCTGTATCAGAAGCAAATCTATCGTATTCACAGCAGTATCCTGATTGACATCTGCTGACTTTTCATCAAAGCTGTTGGCAAAGCCTTTCAGCAAACCTTTTTTAGCAAGAATCCAGTCATAGATATTAATCACTCTGTCACCGTTGACATCGCCTCTGATGATGGCTCTTGCAGAGCCTTTGCCTGCACCGGAAATTTCTGTACCAGCCGGAGCAGCAGCGGCATCATCCAGATAGAAATTAGTTTTAGAATTTTCTGTTTCTACATAAAGATACATATCAGAAGCATTTTCCGGAATCTGATATTCTGTATTGCTGAGCTGAATCCATTCATTTCTGAGAGCAGTTCCCTCTGCCACAGAGGCATACTGTGTTTCACCAGCAGCATCTTTATACTGGAGTTTCAGGAAAAATGTTTCTGTTTCTCTGCATTCTGTCGAGCAGACATTCACGGAAAAACTGTAAGATTCACCGGAGATAAACGTATTTGCATTTAATTTTCTTGCTGCTCCATTCCAAGCGGCTGTTCTGTCGGTGACTGACAGTGCAGAACTGCCCTGAAAGGAAACAGCATCAGAAACCTGTACTTTTGCCGCCCCTCTGCCTGTCCAGCTTTCTGTACCGGATTCAAACAGATTATGGAAGAAATAACCATCTGCATCAAGTTCAGCCGGATTTCCCGCACCGGAGAACTGCCACCAATCCACATTAAACAGGAAACCCGTTCCGCCGGTAAAGACAAAATACAAATCATGTTCGCCGGAAACACCAGCAATATCACAGGAAACTTCTTTCCAGTTCTGCCAGCCGTCTGTAGAAGGCACATCACATGTTCCAATCAGAATACCGTCTGTACTGTCAAGACGGATTTCAATTTTTCCGCCACTGGTAGCAGAAGCAACACTTGCTGTAAATTTTTCCGCACCTTCACCGAAATCCACACCACTGACTTTAACATAATCATTATTTTCAATATTGGCAATATTTCTGCCGCCTGCGGAACAGGCTTCTGTTTCAATTCCCTGTTCCCAGCAGAAAGTTTCTGCTTCCTGCCGGATAAACGGATTGAAAGGCTGAATCTGTTCAGGGCCTTTTTCCGTCATTCTGATAGTCGGAAAAGTGCCGTCCGGCTGATAAGAAAATTCTTCTATGCAGACAGAACGATGGAAACCGTTTCCGCCTTCCAATGCACCGTTATGATAAGTAAAATAGGATTTGCCTTTAAAATCGACCACACCGCAGTGATTGGTAAAGCTTCTGCCTTCTGTGGGCATAATGACATCTCTGTAAGTCCATGGGCCTGTAGGAGTGGGGCTGGTAGAATAGGCTATATTTTCAGGAATCCCATTAGCCGCATATAACAAATAATACAAATCTCCTCTTTTATAGAACCATGGCCCTTCTGTATAGCTTGTTCCGTCACCTTTGGGATTTGTGCCGAAGCTCCTGTTATCTATCGGAACTTTGGTAATTTCACCGGAATAGGAAATCATATCTTCATTCAGTCTGACATAATAGGGATTCGGGTTGCCGAAATACAAATAGGCCTGCCCGTCATCATCAATAAAAACAGTGGGGTCAATAAAATCCCAGTTCGGGCCGCATAATGGTTTTCCCAGAGCATCTTTAAAAGGGCCTGTCGGAGAATCTGCAACTGCTACGCCGATAGCTCTGCCACCGGTGTCAGAAGGCACTAATGTCACATACATATAAAATTTCCCGTTACGTTCGATACATTGTGCAGCCCAAGCAGTATTTGCCTCCGCCCATGCAAAATCAACATCGGCCAGAACAGTACCATAATCTGTCCAGTTCTGCAAATCTGTTGTGCCGTAGCATTTCCAGTCGGGCATGGTATAATATTCCGAATCATCTGCATCATGGCCCGTATAAACATAGAGCGTATCTCCGTATACCATCGGAGCAGGGTCAGAAGTATAGACAGACTGTACAATCGGATTATCTGCAAATCCGGTCACTGTCTGACAACAGCCTGCTGTAATCATCAACGCACAAACAGCAAAAAATATTTTTTTCATTTTTACAATTCGCCTCCTGTTTCTTAAAAAATACAAAACGATTTCTTCATAATTTATACATATTATAATATGATATTACTATAAACGCAACTGTTTTTTTGCACATTTAGTGGAGAAAATGAATTTTCAGAAATATTTTATATCTGCTTTCAACAAAATAAAAAAATCGCCTAACTTAACGTTAAGCGATTTTAAACCAAGCTTGTGACTGGACTCGAACCGGCGACCTGCTCATTACGAATGAGCTGCACTACCAACTGTGCTACACAAGCAATGATATTATTATAGCATAATATTAATATTTTGTCAAGAGGATTTCAAGAAAAAAATTGACAAAATGCGGTCTGCTGTGCTATAATAATAATATCACTTATTACAGGGAGAGGGTGCAGAATATGCAGGAACAGGAAAATCAGGAAATTTATCAGAAAATTGCAGAATTGCTGTCTCTGTTCGGAGATACAACCAGAATCCGCATTATGGCAGAATTATTGGAACAGGAACTTTGTGTCAGCGAAATTGCCGGAAAATTGGAAATGTCTGCTTCAGCAATTTCGCACCAGCTGAGAATTTTGAAACAAGGCAATCTTGTTAAAAGCCGAAAAGAAGGTAAAACTGTATTTTATTCCCTTGCGGATTCTCATGTCAGAAGTATTTATTTTCTTGCTCTGGAACATGTAACAGAATAATAATTTTTGGGTAAGTACTTGCTTTTTTTCTAAAATTATGTTATAATGGGTTATTATAATATGTGAAATCTGTACAGAAAAAAATAAACATATCTGAAAGGAGCTTGATTATGAAAAAATCAAGAAAATTCTTGTCTGTATTAGCAGTGTGCTGTCTGTCTCTGACAGCTTTTTCCTGTGCATCAGCCTCTGAAGAAGAAACTGTCAGCTATAAGGAAATCGCACCGGAAACAAGAGAAGAACTGGCCAGTCTGGCTGCTAAAGACGAAAGACTGACAGGAGAACTGGAAAACAAGAAAATCAAATGGCTTTCTGACTGGGATATCAATCCGGATGCTACAGGAAAAAGCACCCCGCCGGAACTGGCTATATTTCAGGAAAGATACGGCGGAGAAGTAGAATGGTATAAATGCCTGTATGCTGAAAGATATGATATGCTTGCCAATTATATCAATGCCAACGAAGGAATAGACTTCTTCTATGCCGGCAATTTTGATGCTTTCCCGAAAGGGGCTATCCGGAGCATGTTTGTCCCCTGTGATGAATATATAGATTTTGACAGCGATTTATGGAAAGATGTCAAGGATATCAATGACTCCATTATGTGGAAGGGTCAGCATTATATGACTGTTGTGGAAATGACAGGCGATAACTGTGCTGTAATGTATAATCGGGATACTGTACAGGAACTTGGCTTTGATGACCCCTATGAATTATACAAGAACGGTGAATGGGACTGGGATATTTTTGAAAAAATGCTCAAGGCCTTCTGCGACCCGGCTAACCAGAAATTCGGTCTTGACGGCTGGTGGTTTGAATCCGGATTATCCGCCACTGTAGGTGTGCCCTATATCGGCCTGAAAGACGGCACACTTGTCAGCAATCTGACAGACAGCAATATCGAACGTGTGCAGAATTTCATGTATGATTTATATAATTCTGACTGTATCGCCATTGGTGTCGGAGACTTCGGCTGGTCTGACCATCCGGAATATATCGGAGAGGGAAAAGAATTATTCTATCCGGCAGGGCTCTGGAAAATTTATTCTGAAGCAGACAAGATTGATGAACGCCGCAATATCAATACCGGCTGGAAAGGCATTTTTGGTGAAAACTTCATGTTTGTTCCTATGCCGAAAGACCCTGAGGCAGATGAATATTATATTCCGGCCAATATGAATTCTTACTGTTTTGTCAAAGACGGCCAGAATCCGGAAGGTGTCGCCAAATTCCTTGACTGCAAGCGGCTGACACTTCTGAATGAAGATATTAAAAAAATCGCTGACCAGCAATTTATGGAAGACTATCAATGGACAGAAGAAATGATTGCCATGAAAAACGAAATGGATGAACTGGCAATGGCCAATCCTGTCATTGATTTCAAAAACGGTGTGACAACAGATTTATTTGACATGCTCGACAGCAGCGAAAATGGTGTTCGTGCCTCTGGGAAAGGCACACCATGGAACGAATCGCTTGCGGCTATCCAGAGTCCGGTGCAGACTATGATTGATGAGGCGAACAACAGCTGATATCTATCTTGAATTTATATTTTCTTGAGGAGTTGATTCTATGAAAAAAATTTTAGTAACAGGCGGCTGCGGTATGATTGGAGACCATATGTGCTCCGGTCTTTTAAAAAAAGGCTATGAAGTCATTGCAATTGACAAAAAGCCGAGCGGCTATAACCTGAATAAAGCACATTTCACTTTTGTACAGGCTTCTCCTCTGGATAAAACCGCTTATGCAGATGCAATGGAACGTTACAGATGTGATGTGATTATTCACCTTGCCTGTACGGCAGACAATGATTTCGAGCATATTATCACAGATGCAGAAATCAAAGAAAATGCAAAATGCAATGAATTTATCTATCAGCTGGCCTTGACTTATCAGGTAAAGCAGTTTCTTCTTGTCAGCACGACACAGGTATATCAGATTCCTAAAACCAGAGAACCGCTTCATGAGGATGATTTCACCAAACCGGTTACTAATTATGCCAAATTAAAAAATGCATCTGAGGAAGCACTGGCCATGCAGATAGGCCATGGAAAAGGGATTCTTTGTGCGATTTTCCGTCTTGCACCTGTCTATACAAAAGAATTCTGTGCCAATTTAGAATCCAGAATTACTGACCCCAAAGACAATTCCAAGTTTATTTACAGGACAGGTGAATATGGTTTTCACATGTGCTGTGTGCATAATTTTATTGACACGCTGCTGAATTTTCTTCTGGAAGCAGATGAAAACCCGAATATTGCCGGTGTTTATAACATGGCAGACAAGAATCTGATTATGGCTTCAGAGATTGTAACCTATATGAAAGAATATCATCGCATGG
>CADBOP010000186.1 GCA_902796255.1 uncultured Ruminococcus sp. | reverse complement strand
TGCAAGCAGTACTCTCTGCTGCTGACCGCCGGAAAGTTCTCTGTAACAGCGTTTTGCAAGATGAGTAATTTCTAATTTCTGCATCATGTCCAAAGCAAGCTGTTTTTCCTGCTTGTTATAAAATGGCCGGAGGCCGCAGCGGTTCATGCATCCGGACTGCACTATCTCCTGCACAGATGCCGGAAAATCTCTCTGTACAATTGTCTGCTGCGGCAGATAGCCGATTTCATTTTTTCCAATCGCATCACTGAAAATAATTTCACCGCTGAGCTGTGGTTTCAGACCGAGCAGTGCTTTAATCAGTGTACTTTTTCCCGAACCGTTTTCCCCTAAGATACAGAGATAATCTCCCTCGCTGATAATAAAATTCAAATCTTTAATAACAACCCCCGTTTCATAGCCGAGAGCCGCATTTTTACAAGTAATCTGCATTTTACTCATGTGAATGCAACGCCTCTTTCAGAGTATCCAGATTTTCCTGCATAATAGTCAGATAGCTTGCACCGTTCCCGATAGCTTCTGCATTGACTGACTGCATAGAATTTAAAGTAACGATTTTCTGATTTTTCTGTTCTGTATTGGAAATAATCGATTCTGCAATAGAAGTATCTGCGTTTTCAATCACAAAAACAGTATCCAGCTGTAATTCATCCAGCTTTTTGGACAAGAAAGCAACGGTTTCAAAGCTTGCTTTTGTTTCTGCCGAACAGCCGACAAATGCGGCATAATAATCTAACTGATAATCATCTGTAAAATATCTGAAAGGGAATCTGTCACCGAAAACCAGTGTTCTGACAGAAGCGGTATCTGCCATAGTCTGGAATTCCTTGTCCAGCGAATCTAATTTTTCAAGATAAGCATTCAGATTTGCCTGATAATTTTCTTTCTGTTCGGGAACAGCTTCACAAAGCGTATCACAGACAGCACTGCAAAGGAGTTCTGCATTTCTGACAGAAAGCCAGATATGCTCATCATATTCCGGTTCGTCAGAATCTTCTTCTTCCTCTTCGGCTTCTGTTTCCATGCCTTCTTTGACTTCTTCTTCCTTGGCAGAGTCGCCCAGCACATCCATCAGACGGATGACTTTCATATCCGGATTGGAAACTGTTTTTAAAGCATCATCCACCCAGCTTTCTGATTCCCCCCCTGTATAAATAAAAACATCACAATCTGAGATAGTCAGCATATCTTTTGCACTTGGCTGATAGGTATGCAGTTCCAGACCGCTTTCCAGCAAATAAGTCAGATTGATATTTTCTGTCTGACTGCCGAGAATTTCTCTTGTCCAGTCGTATTCCGGAAAAAGCGTACAGACAATATTGATTTTATTATCTTCCTGTTTTTCTGCACTGGCAATTTGTCCGGCACTGCATCCGGTAAATAAAAATGCAGATAACACAGAGAGTGTTAATAATTTTTTCAGCATAGAAACCAGTCCTTTCTAATTTTAGAAATGAAAATCATTTTCAATTTACGCATGTAACTGTATTATAGCATATTTTTTTAAAGTTGTCAAGCAGTTTTTTTAATTTTTTCGCTCTTGACTTTTTTTGTGATTTATGATATAATAATTATGCTTATTTTTTAATTTTTTATCAGAAAGGACGAATCAAAATGGAAAATAAAATTCCGTATAAAATCTATCTGAGTGAGGACGAACTCCCGAAACAGTGGTATAATGTCCGTGCAGATATGAAAATCAAGCCCGCTCCTCTGCTGAATCCAGCTACAGGACAGCCCGTCACACTCGAAGAATTAAGCCATATTTTCTGTACAGAACTCGCGAAACAGGAACTGAACAATGACGATGCCTATATCGATATTCCGGAAGAAATTCTGGATTTCTACAAGATGTACCGCCCGTCACCCCTCACAAGAGCATATTTCTTAGAAAAAGCTCTGGGAACACCTGCCAAGATTTATTATAAATTCGAGGGCAATAACACCTCCGGAAGCCATAAACTCAACAGCTCTATCGCACAGGCTTATTATGCCAAAAAACAGGGATTGAAAGGCGTTACTACAGAAACCGGTGCAGGACAGTGGGGAACAGCACTTGCAATGGCTTGCTCTTATTTTGGCCTTGACTGCAAAGTTTTCATGGTAAAATGCTCTTACGAACAGAAGCCTTTCAGAAGAGAAGTCATGAGAACTTATGGTGCAGATGTCACCCCTTCGCCGTCTGATACGACAGAAGTCGGAAGAAAAATTTTACAGGAATTCCCCGGTACAAGCGGTTCACTCGGCTGTGCCATTTCTGAAGCTGTAGAAACTGCGGTTTCTCATGAAGGCTATCGTTATGTATTAGGCTCTGTATTATCTCAGGTACTGCTGCACCAGTCTATTATTGGTCTGGAATCTATGGCTGCCTGCGATAAATACGGTATCAAGCCGGATATTATTATTGGCTGTGCAGGCGGCGGCTCAAATCTGGGCGGCCTGATTTCCCCGTTCATGGGCAGAAAGCTCAGAGGTGAAGCAGATTATCAGTTTATCGCTGTAGAACCTGCTTCCTGTCCTTCCCTGACCCGTGGCAAATATGTCTATGACTATTGTGATACCGGTAAAGTCTGCCCGCTTTCCAAAATGTATACACTGGGCAGCAGCTTTATTCCGTCAGCAAATCATGCCGGCGGCCTGCGTTATCATGGCATGAGCAGTGTTCTGTCTGAACTCTATGATGAAGGCCTCATGGAAGCCAGAAGCGTAGAACAAACTGCTGTCTTTGCAGCTGCTCAGCAGTTCGCAAGAATTGAAGGGACTCTGCCTGCTCCGGAAAGCAGCCATGCTATCAGGGTTGCTATTGATGAAGCCCTGAAATGCAAAGAAACCGGAGAAGAAAAAACAATCCTGTTTGGTCTGACCGGTACAGGCTATTTCGATATGATGGCTTATCAGAAATTCAATGACGGCGAGATGACAGACTATATCCCGACTGATGAGGATTTGGCCAGAGGATTTGCCAATCTGCCGGAAATCAAATAATGGCAGAAAACTGCATATGAAAATATCAGATAAAATGCAAGCTCCCCCTGTAAAGTCAGGGGGAGTTTTTCATAAAAATATCTCTCCGGAAGATTGACAAAAATTATAAAATATGTTATAATAAAATTTATGAGTAAACTCTAAAATCAGGAAAGTCGAAGTGATTATTTTATGAATTATCAGGCACTTGCAGAAGTTTTATTTCCGGATGTCTCCGGAACTCCCGCAGAACTCGAACAGCGTTTCCCTCAGCGGCAGCTTGCAGATAACGCTGTCGTAACCCGTATCGGTCCGAGCCCTACAGGATTTGTACATCTCGGAAATTTATATAATGCGGTTATCGGTGAAAGACTGGCACATCAGTCTGAAGGTGTGTTCTATCTCCGGATTGAAGATACTGATGAAAAACGTAAAGTAGAAGGTGCGGTTGAAACACTGATTTCTGCGATGCATTATTTCGGTGTGCATTTCGATGAAGGTGCAACCGCTGACGGCGATAACGGAAATTATGGCCCTTACCGTCAGAGACAAAGAAAAGAAATTTATCATATTATCGCAAAATATCTCACACAACAGGGGAAAACATATCCCTGTTTTCTGACAGCCGAAGAAATCGATGCTATCAGAGAAGAACAGACTGCTAAAAAAGAAACCCCCGGTATCTATGGCAAATATGCTGAAGCTAACAGAAATCTGACTCTTGAACAGATTCAGGAAAACCTGAAAGCCGGTAAATCATGGGTGCTGCGTTTCCGTGGTGAGGAGACAGAAGAATCTATTCTTGTTCATGATGCTGTCAGAGGTGAACTGAAAATGCCACGAAACAACATGGATTTCGTGTTATTAAAAAGTGACGGCATTCCGACCTATCATTTTGCACATGTTGTCGATGACCATTTTATGCATTCCACACATGTCATCAGAGGCGAAGAATGGATTTCTTCTCTCCCGATGCATGTGGAATTATTTAATACACTTGGCTGGGAACAGCCTGTATACTGCCATACCGCAACGCTGATGAAAATCGAAGACGGCAAAAAACGCAAACTCTCCAAAAGAAAAGACCCTGAACTGGCTCTGGCTTATTATCAGCAGGAAGGTATCTGTCCGGAAGCTGTCTGGGAATTTCTGCTGACACTGCTGAATTCTAATTTTGAAGAATGGCGGCTGGCAAATCCGGAGGCAGATTATCATGATTTTAAATATACTATCGAAAAAATGTCCATCTCCGGAGCATTGGTAGATTTAGACAAACTCAGGGATGTTTCCAAAGAAGTACTCAGCCGGATGACTGCTGAAAAATTATATCAGGGGCTTCTGGACTGGTGTGAAGAATATTATCACGAATTTGCGGAATTACTGAAAAAATATCCGGAAAGAACCCTGAAAGCCCTGAATGTCGGCAGAGGCGGTGCAAAAGTCCGCAAGGATTTGGAAAACTGGAAACAGTCCTGTGAATTTTTAAGCTTCTATTTCGATGAAACTTTTGTACAGCAGGATGCTATGCCGGAAGAAATTTCTGAATCTGACAGAAAAGAATTTTTCAGGGCATATTTGGAAAGCTATCAGCATTCTGATGATTCTTCTGCATGGTTTGCGAAAGTCAAGGAAATTACAGAACGTTTAGGCTATGCCGTGAAACCGAAGGATTTCAAGAAACATCCGGAAGATTACAAAGGCAGTATTATTCATATCACAAATATGATTAGAATCGCTCTGACAGGCCGAGCCAATGCACCGGATATCTGGGAAGTCAGTCAGGTATTAGGCGAAGAAATTGTTCTGAACAGACTGAAGAAATTTTCTGATTAAGAAAGGCTTGAATATTATGGGTAGAAACAGAAATAAATCTGAAAATAAAAATTTTGAAATTCCCCGTCCGGAATTTCCTGAAAAAGCTGTCATCACCGGCGGTATGCCATATGGCAATAAAGAACTGCATTTCGGCCATGTCGGCGGAATGTTGGTGTTCGCTGATACGTTCGCAAGATTTATGCGTGACAGAATCGGCAAAGAAAATGTTATCTTCGTATCCGGTACAGACTGCTATGGTTCTCCTATCGCAGAAGGCTGGAGAAAAAAAGCAGAATCCGGTGAATTTTCCGGTACACTCGAAGAATTTGTCAATTTCAATCATGAAAAGCAGAAAGCAACACTCAAGGCTTATGGTATTTCTCCAAATCTGTTTGCAGCTTCCGGATTAGGCCGCTCGAAAGAAATTCATGCTGAAGTCACAGACTGGTTTCTGAAATCTCTTTATGAAAAACATCAGCTGGAACAGCTCTCTACAATGCAGTTTTTTGATGAAAAAGCAGGTGTTTTTCTGAATGGCCGTCAGGTTATCGGTAAATGTCCGGTGGAAGGCTGTACTTCTGATAAGGCCTATGCGGATGAATGTGAACTCGGCCATCAGTATATGCCGGAAAATTTAATCAATCCGGTTAGTACACTCACAGGCGAAGCCCCTGTGATGAAGCCCGTCACAAACTGGTATTTCAAACTCAGAGATTATGAAAAGCTTATGCAGGACTGGGTTGCAGAACTCCAGAAAAGAAAAGATATCCGTCCGGTTGTCTGGAAAACAATTGATGAATTTTTAAAGCCGCCTGTGATTTATATCAAGCGTGAATTTGAAGAAAAATATTTTAGCTTAAAAAATTCGCTTCCGGAGCATAATTATCTGGAAGAAGCCAAAAAGCCGTCTTTTACAATCGAATTCCAGAAACTTTCTGACTGTGATGAAGCCTGCAAAATTCTGACAGAAAATCAGATTCGCTACAGAACCGGAAAAACGCTCGTCCCGTTCCGTCTGACTGGTAATGTGGAATGGGGTGTGCCTGCACCTGTCCTTGAAGGCGAAGCCCCCCTGACTGTCTGGGTATGGCCGGAATCGCTCTGGGCTCCTATCTCATTTACACAGACCTATCTGGAGTCTATCGGCCACAGCCGTGAAGAATGGAAAGACTACTGGTGCAGTAAAAAATCTAATGTATATCAGTTTATCGGACAGGATAATATTTATTTCTATGGCATCGCTGAACCGGCTATGTGGATGGCACAGCAGAAAGCAGAAACAAAAACATCTGCTCCCGAAGAAGGAGAACTGCAAATGCCCTTGATTGTCGCAAATCATCATATTTTATTTCTGGATAAAAAAGCCTCCAGTTCCGGTGATGTCAAGCCGCCGATGGCAGATGATTTATTAAATTATTATACACCGGAACAGCTCAGAATGCACTGGCTCGGCTTAGGACTCGGCCGGAGTTCTGTCAGCTTTATGCCGAAACCGTTCAATCCGCTGGCAAAGCCGGAAGATTCTGACCCTGTTGTCAAGGACGGACTGTTATTATCAAATGTTTATAACAGAATTATCCGGACAGCATTCTATACAGCACAGAAATATTGTGACGGCCTTCTGCCTGATGCCGCTCCGGAAGAAAATTTCTTGACAGACGGTAAAAAAGCTGTGCTTGAATACGAACGGCATATGTCAAAATTTGCATTTCATCAGTGTACTTATGTATTGGACAGCTATATCCGGAACGGAAGCAAATACATGTCCAAAGCTTTGAAGCCGGAAGAACAGACTCCGGAAGAACTGGCACAGGTACTGGCAAATCTGTTTTATCTTATCCGGATTGCCGGAATTCTGCTGCATCCGTTTGCACCGTTCGGCACAGAAAAACTTCGTGAATATTTACAGGTGGATGAATCCGTCTGGTCATGGGAACATATTTTTGAACCCCTGAATTATTTCACAGGTGAGAAACATCAGCTGAAATTCCTGCCTCCGAGAACCGATTTCTTTACCCGTCATGAATCACAGTTCACACAGGATTCTGAAAATGAAGTGGATTGACGGCAGTGAAATCAATTTCAAAAATATGACAGGAGAATCCCTTTGTGAAAAACTCACACAGGAATTATGGAATTATGAGCGTTCACAATGGTTAAGCTATCCTGAATGTATTCAGACTGCTGCTTTCCTGATTGACTTTGATACAGAATTGCAGATGGAAGGTATATTTACTTTTCTTGAAAATACAGCCGGACATTATGCACCGGAGATGATAAAAGCCTTCAGAACAATCGGTGATGCTGAAGATGCAGAAATATTGTCTGAAATCTGTCGCCTTGCTCCGCCGGACAGCATCAGAAAAGAAATATCGGCCAATCATCAGGAATATGAAATTTCTTCTTTTCAGGAAGAACATGTACTCTGTGAAGAAACTGTAAATCAAATAGAAATACTCGAAAATCAGTTATATCTGAATACCGGTTCTGATATATGGCCGCTGCTTTTTGCTTATTTGGATTCTCAGATGCAGTTGCTGTAATAATAAAAAGCCCTCTCTTTTCAGGAAGAAAGGGCTTTTTTATTCCTGACATATTCTGCAATGCGATTCCAGACCGGAGTGACAGAAAATCCAATCACTAAGCCTAAAAGCAGTCCGCCCAGAATATCGGTCGGAAAATGTACAAATAAATACATTCGGGAGAATGCAATCAGAACGGCTAATATCACAGCCGGAATACCAAGCTTTTTGTCTTCCTGCATCAGAATCACAGCCGATATTGTCGAAGCAAGCGTATGTCCGGACGGAAAAGAATAATCTTCCGGAATAGAAATCAGCATCAGAATATCAGAATCTATCCAGCAGGGACGCTCACGGGCAACAAGATTTTTTAAAATAAGATTGCCGATAATCAGACCGGTCAGCATTCCGGCAAGCATTTTTATACCGCATGTTCTGTATTTTTTTATAAAAATCAAAATAAAAGCCCATAAAATCCAGATGATTCCGGCACTGCCCGCATGGGTTATCACAGGCATAACAGCATCTAAAAAACTGCATCTGAGATGCTCCTGCATAAAATATAAAATTTCAAAATCTATGATAATTCACCTCTTTTCAATAATATTTTTCATAATAAAACATAAATATAAAAAAAATATGAATTTTATATTAATTTTTTATAAAATCTCTGCACAGCCTTTTTCAGTCTGTGCAGAGATTGCTTTTTTATTATTTATGATTGCATCTGTCCGGACAGTTTGCACCACATTTTTTATCAAAAGACGGATTGCAGGCATAGAAATTTCTTGCATCCAGTCTGTCCTGTACCATCCGCATGGCTTCGCCAAATCTCTGAAAATGCACAATCTCACGCTGTCGCAGATAGCGAATCGGGTCAATCACATCCGGATTGTCAACTAATCTTAAAATATTATCATACGTGGCTCTTGCTTTCTGCTCAGCGGCCATGTCTTCCGTCAGGTCAGCAAAGGCATCTCCCTTTGACTGAAAATAAGCCGCCGTGAACGGAATCCCGTTTGCATTGGCCGGATAAATTCCGGCAGTATGGTCGACAAAATATTTATCAAATCCATATTTCTGCAAATCTTCCGGTTTCATATTTCTTGTCAGCTGGTATACAATCGCACTGACTATCTCAAGATGTGCCAGTTCTTCTGTGCCAATATCTGTTAACAAGCCTTTGATTTCATCTGTAGGCATAGCATATCTCTGGTTCAGATACCGCAGAGAAGCTGTCAGTTCACCATCTGCTCCGCCAATCTGGCTCATGATAATCTGAGCAGTTCTGGGGTCAGGTGTTTTAATCTTAACAGGATATTGCAATTTTTTATCGTAAATCCACATATGGCATTAATTCGCCTCCTTCTCCCACGGATACGGCCCTTTTCCCCAGTCCCATGATTTTGTGCCTTCCTGCTGACTGGCCTGTAAAATGCCGAAACGGCTCTGATACTCTTTCACTGCCTGTTCCCGTTTACTCTTGTATTTCTGGAATAATTGCAGGGCTTCTTCACATTCTGTATGAGTATCTAAATATAACATCAAATCATATAGTGCAAAATCATATTTCTGAATCATCCGGAGTAATTGTGAACGGCGGTTCATGAGCAGTCACCTCCGGCAGGAGAAAACGGCAGGTCAAGCACCGGAAAGAGCGTGCCTTGCTGCATACCTGTTTCGGAATTATAAATATGCTCGCTCCAAAGCTGATAGGGGACATAGGCCATCCCCGGAGGAGTCACATCAGGAAAAACCTGCTGCGGCTGTTTCTGTAAGGGACAGGGCATTTCTTGCTGTTCCTCTCCAGTATTCTGGGCAAGCAGTTCAAATGCATGAAGTTCCATAATCTGAAAAATATCCTCCTTTCTGTAGGATAGTATCAGTCTATGCAGAAAAGAAAAAACTGTGCCGTGATAAAATCCTGCACAAGACTTGATTTTATCAGAGAAATGTGTTATAATAAAAATAATTACAGTCAGTTAATTTCACAGAGCATGTCAGAATACTCTGTATCAGGATAATTTCTAAAAAGGAATGGTGATTTTTTTATATGAACTATCAGGAGAATCTTAAACATATTCGCAATATTGCTGTGATTGTTGCTGGGATTGATGAGGAATATCAGAACAGCATTATAGAAGGGATTATTGACTGTGCAAAAGTGTACCACGCCAATGTGTCCTGCTTTGCTTCGTTCAGCGGTGTCATTTCCAGCAACCGCTATGATGTCGGGGAATATAATATTTATGAACTGGTAAATATGCAGAAATTTGATGCATTGATTTTGATGACAAATACTATCAGTGACCCGGAAGAAAAAGCAAAAATTATCAGGAAAGCAAAAGAATCCGGCCTGCCGACTGTAGTGCTTGACGGTGAAGAAGACCCGGATTTCTATCATGTCCGGATTCATAATCATAAAGCAATGCGTGAGATTGTACAGCATGTAATTGAGAAACATCATGCAAAACAGATTTGCTGTGTAGCCGGCCCGCAGGCAAATCCGGAAGCCCGTGAACGCTATCGGGCATTCTGTGATGTAATGCAGGAAAATCATCTGGAAATCGGAGAAAATCAGGTGTATTTCGGCGACTTCAGAGCAATAGACGGAAAAAAAGCAATTGAAACTTTTATTTCCGCCGGAATGCCTGTGCCAGATGCCATTATTTGTGCCAATGATGCAATGGCCCTTGCTGTTGTTGCAGAACTGGAAAAATATGATTATTCTGTTCCGGATGATATTATCGTTACGGGTTTTGATAATACTTACAATGCAAGACATTATTGCCCTTCACTGACAACTGTTTCCAGACCGCTGAATGCTGCCGGATATAAGGCCTGTGAAACACTGCTGCATATCCTCAACGGTGAGCCGGTCGAGAAGAAACAATATCTTGAGGCAGAAACTGTATTTGCAGAAAGCTGCGGCTGCTGCCGTGATGTGGCCAGAAATATCAGACAGTATAAAAAAAGCACGTTTCAGTTGATTGATGACTGCCGGAATGATATTTCCCTTCTGAACAGAATGACCACAGAACTGGCAGAAGCAGAAACGATTGAAGAAAATTTTGAAGTAATCAGTCATTTTATTAATGAACTGGACTGTGAAAAATATTGTATCTGTCTGTGCTCTGAATGGGAGGGGATTTATCGTGACCGTCTCGGACAGAAAGAAGAAGAATATCAGATTCATGGCTATACCAAAAATATGAGTGCTCCGTTAATCTGGGATAAAGGGCAGATTCGTTCCCGTGAGTATTTCCGCAGTGAAGACATGTTCCCTGAAGATTTTGAAACCGGTGGAAATATCAGCTATTTTCTGCCGCTGCATTTCCGTGAGAGATGTCTCGGATATTATATTATTACTAATGGCGAGTTTCCGATTAAGAGTATGTTATGTCATTCACTGATGCTCAATATCAGCAATTCTATTGAGAATATCAGAAAAATGATTCATCTTGGCAATGTGATTCAGGAACTTGACCAGCTGTATACAACTGACCCGATGTGTGGTATTTATAACCGGAACGGCTTTATCCGTACAGCGGATAAAATGCTGAAACATGCAAAGAAAAATAAGGAAAACGTTCTGATTGCCTTTATTGACATGGACGGCCTGAAAATGATTAATGATAACTATGGTCATAAAGAAGGCGATTTTGCTCTGCAAAGGCTGGCTTCTGCAATTCATGACTGCTGTAAAGATGATAAAATTTGTGCAAGATTCGGCGGTGATGAATTTATTATCATGGGAGAAAATGCACATGAAGCTGACCTCGAACCCCTCGAAGGGATTCTCCGGAAAAAGTTTTCAGATATTAACCGTGCTGTCAGCAAGCCTTATGAAATTGATGCCAGTGTTGGTATGCTGGTAACAAGCGTCAATGAAGATGATACAATGTTCAGCCTGATTACACAGGCAGATATGCTGATGTATGAACAGAAAAAAAGAAAGAAAACTTCCAGATATTTAAGAAAAGAATAAACAGGAGGAATATCATTTGTTATGGCAGAGCCATTTATATTTAAAGTCAATTTAGGCGGCATGATTGATATTCTTGCCAATCATCTGTACAGCAGCCCTGACGTTTTTGTCAGGGAACTGCTCCAGAATGCAACAGATGCCATCAGTGCAAGAAAATTATATGACAATAAATTTCATGAAGGCCGGATTCAACTCCGGATTCAGGAAGGAAAAAGCCTTTCTTTTGCTGATAACGGTACAGGCCTGACAGAAGAGGAAATTCATCAGTTCTTGGCCGTAATAGGCCAGTCGTCTAAGCGGGATTTGCAGACAGGCAGAATTTTAGAAGATTATATCGGCCGTTTCGGAATAGGTATGCTGTCCTGCTTTATGGTGACAGATAAGATTATCATGAAAACCAAATCTGTAAAAAATCCGGCAAAGGCTTATCAGTTTGAGGGCTGCCCTGACGGTACTTACAGTATAAAACCAATTCAGCCCGAAGAAACCAGAACCGGTACAGAAGTAATCATTCAGGCAAAGAAAAACTGTGAAGTTTATTTCCATAAAGAGAAAATTTGTGAACTGGTCAGATATTATGGCCTTCCGTTGCCGTTTCCGGTGATGCTCTGCCATGAAGATGGTACAGAAGAAAAAATAAATCATTTCTTTCCGGAAACAGGAGAAAATTTCTCGGCTCAGATTATGAAACTCGGCAAAGAATTGTTTGAAACAGAGTTCCTCGGCTATATTCCGCTGGAATCAAAATCCGGATTATTCAGCGGTGTAGCATATATTATGCCCTATGCTGTTTCTGTTCATGCCAAAAATACACACAGAATTTATCTTAAAAATATGCTCCTGACCGAAGACGGCGAAACCATTCTGCCGAAATGGTCCGGCTTTCTCCGGTGCTTTCTGAATACTTCCCAGCTCCGGCCGACTGCCTCACGGGAAAATTTCTACGAAGATGAATTACTGGCTCAGGCAAGAGAAGAACTCAGTGACTGTATCTCGGAATATTTGATTGATTTATCTGAAACCAATCCGGAATTATTGCAGAACCTGATAAAAATTCATTTTATGGCAATTAAATCTATGGCCTGTGAGGATGAAAAATTTTTCCGGACATTTATACCGTTTTTTAAATTTGAAACCAATATGGGCGAACTTACAGGAAAAGAACTTCTCACCAGAACAGAACCTGTCAGCTATGCACTGGATATGAACCAGTTTCACAGAACTTCGGCATTAATGCTCTCACAAGGGCAGATGCTTGTCAATGCCTGTTATGTCTATGATTCCCAGCTGCTCCGGATGATGCAGGAGTATGATGACAGCTTTATTGCTTATCCGCTTGCCTATATGACGTTTGAGGAATTCTTGCAGAATCCTCCGGCAGAGGCATATCACAAGGCGGCACAGCTTTTAGATACTGCTCAGGAAGCTCTGAAATTATTTGACTGTGATGTGGAATTGAAATGCTTTTCTCCGGCACAGCTTCCTGTATTTTACATGCTTGACGAAAATGCGGAAATCAGGCGTCAGATTGAGCATTCCAAGGAAAATGCACATGATTTGTTTTCTTCTATGCTGAGTGCATTTGCTGATGAAATCAAGCAAAGCAGAGCCACACTTTTTCTTAACTGGAATAATAATTTAATCCAGAAATTGCTTATGATTCAAAATGCAGAACGTCAGAAAATTTGTATTGAAATTTTATATGTCCAGAATCTTCTGACAGGCCGTTTTCCTATGCAGGGCGGTGAAATGGCTCTGCTGAATGAAAATTTAATTCAGCTTATAGAATGGGGGCTGGCCTGATGGAATTTGAAGATTTTTCCGCCGAAGAATATGGATTCTATCTGCTCGGACGAGGCGAACCCCGTCTTAAACGCATTCATGAGGCTGTCACGGAAGCAGACAGAAGAAAGGATTTGCGGTGGCAGTTCCGGTTCCGGTATGATTATATTGAAGAATCTATTTTTTGCGGAGACAGGTATTTTGCCATGATTGCTTTTCCGGAACTGCTTTCACTCTGGGAAAAATATGAAGTGCTGCATGAAGATGCAGAGATTTCTTATCATATGCTGATTTGTTTTAAATGGATTGTGGAAGCTGCTCCGGAATTTCCCCAGATTTCCAGAACAGAAATTGACAGCTATTTTAAATTATTCAAGAAACTTCTGCTTGAGCAGGGAAAGAGTCTGAGTATTTATTATATGAAACACTGCCTGTTTTATATGAAAGTCGATAAAGCCATCGCCGCAGCGGATTTCTATCGCTTTTTGGAAGAGCCGCTGGATGATGTTTCAGACGGCAGGGCTTTGTATTATGACCAGCAGGTGATGTATTATTTAAGCATCGGAGAAGAAGAAAAGGCACTCGAAGCGGCCAAGCTGATTTTTGCCGGAAAGCTCAAATCCAATGCACTCCCACAGGCGACATATCATGACTTTATTCGCTATTATCTCGAACAGGAACAGTATGCACATGCGGTGCATTATGCTTTTCTGACGGAACACCGTGTGACAGGTGACCCGTATTATCTGGATATTATCGGCACGCTTATGAGCCTGTACAGCATTACTAAAATTCCGGACGGCATCAGAATTTTTACACTGCATTATGAAGTATATCAGAATTCTAAAAATCCAAATCTGAAAATGCTGTTTGCGATTGGAGCATATCACCTGTTTCGGGCAATGGATGCCGTAAAACATGCGGACTTGCTTGAAGAACTCCGCACTGCCCGAAATGATAAGCTGTTTGAGCTGCCCCCTGTACAGATTGCAGAACATTTTTATCAGCTCGCCCAAGAGGCTGTGCAGAAATTTGATACTCGAAACGGAACAAATGAATATGCACATATGCTGCATTTGCTGGATGACAGATTAAGAAAGGAGTGATTCTGTGTTTAATCCTCAGCAGAGAATCCATGAAATCAAGACTATGGAACATGGGCCGTCCCGACTGGAGGCAACGGCACAGGCGATAAAAGAAGCAGATGATGAAAATCAGCACTACTGGAGATTGTATTTCCGGTATGAATATATGAAAGAATCAACTATACACGGTGATAATTTTAAAGGGCTGCTCTGCTTTTCAGAATATCTCCGGATTTTTGATGAACATCCGGAACTGGAAGATGATATGTATCAGGACATGATGTGGGCTTTTAAATGGGTCATCGGCAACATGGATGATTATTATCAGATTAGTCTGAAAGAAGTCGAGAATTATTTTGAAGAATTTAAAAAACGCAGTCAGAAATATGGCTTTTCTCTCCGGACGTATTATATGCAGCAGGTGAATTTCTGGCTGAATATCAAGCCGGAACTGGCTGATGTCGCTTATGCAAATTTTCAGCATTACCCAAGAAGCCGGAACAGTGACTGCGAAGCTTGTGAGATGCATTTCAAAATGAAAGTGCTGCTTGCTAAAAATGACGAAACACAGGCTCTCGAAATCGCAAAACCGATTCTTGCACATGAAAAACGCTGTGCCGAGATTCCGCATGTGACCTATGCAAGACTTGCAGGTTATTATTTTATGCAGCAGAATTTTGCAGAAGCGATATATTATGCCAATCTCTGCGAAAAACTGATTTCAGGAAAACCAGAGTTTTTAGCGGAAACCGGTCAGCTTCTGGAAATCTACAGCAGAACAGATACCAGTCAGGGTTGGAAATTATTGAAATATAGTCTGGAAAATTTCACGAAATGTCTGAATCCGGCTATGAAAATGAAATTTGCCCGTGGTGCATGGAGACTGATGCAGAGCGTTTCTCAGGAACTGGAATTTGTGCATAGTCCGCTGTTGGGGGTGCTGCCTGTCGCACCGTCCGGAGACGGCTGGAAGGCACAGGAAATTTCCGATTTTTTCTATGAGATTGCTCATGATATTTCTCAGAAACTGGATAACAGAAATCAGGTGGAATATTATCAGAAATTATTGCAGCAGGAACTTCCGGAATATAACGAAGAAAAAGCGTTTCAGGAATCTGTAAAATCTGTACATGGCCTTGTCAGAAAAAATCAGACAACGATTGCTGTTTTCCTGAAAGAAAAACTGACAAGAGATATTCTGGAACAGAGAATCAAAAAAATAGAAAATATAATTTCCTGTTCCCGTGATGAGTACGGCTGCTATGCTGCAATACAGACAGAAGAAAATCCTCTGGATATTATGCTTGATGCAGATATTTCCGCACCGCCTCTGGACAGGGACAGCATTCAGGGGATGGAACAGGAAGAAATTCAGGAACTGTTTGCTTCTCCGTGCTGTTGTGTGCTGTCTTCGGAACTTTCCGGCCATCCGCAGAAAGTATATCATGCAGTCATGAAATTGATTTCAGAATTATTTCCGGAAATGACCGGTATTGTGAATCTGAACGCTTTGAAAGCATATCCGGCTGCATGGGTCAGGTTTGTCAGAACATATCCGCAGGCAGTGTCTGCACATGATTTATATTCTGTCTATCTGTCCGGAAATCAGAAAACAGGTGAAGTTTTTGGTATGACTGTCGGTCTGAGTGCGTTCGGATTCAGAGAGCTGGAATTTGTACAGGCAAATACAGAAAATTTCAGCAGCTTTGCGGCATTTTTAGACAGAACAGCAGCAATGTGCATTGAAAAAAATTTACTTCCGGATGAAAATCAGGTGATTATTTACGGTTATGATAAAACAGGAAAGGATTATGCCGTTCAATGGCAGCATCCTGAAAAAGTCCTGCCGCTGCTTCCGCCGGACAGTATTGCAAATTTTTCACGGGAAGAAGTGCCGACCGGTATTCTGAACCTGCATGAACTGCCGGATTTGTCAGAAATGGAAATTCAAAATTCCAGTGAAAATTTCAGACGCAGAATCCAGCTTGCTGAAAAAACACTCCCGCTGTTCCGGAAGGCTCTGGAAAAGCCGTTCAGCAAAGCTCTTGTCAGGCTGAATGTTTCTCTTGGTGAATCCTATGATTTTGATTCAGAACCGCTCTGGGCAGAAGTGGGACAAGACGGGACACTTCTGCTTCTGGAAACTTCTGAAACCGCTCCGGAATTTCAGGAAGGAACAGCCATAGAAACAGAAATCAGTGAAGAAACTATCTATGACTGGAGAATCCAGCCTGCGGAAACAGAGGATATGATTTCTCCGGAGGATGCTTATCTGTTACAGGAGGAATATGCATGAATATGAAACGAATGGTGTTTATTGCTGCTGGTATTCTTATCGGGCTGCTGATTATCGGCTGGATGCTGCACAGTATGGCACAGGTCAGCGAAGTAAACCGGAAACGCCGTGAAAAAGAAGCAGGTGAAGCGATGGCTTCCCAGATTATTGTCACAACAGCCTCTACCAGTATCTGGGATACACTGCGACAAACAGCAGAACCCTCTGAAACAGGCGGAGAAAGTCAGGCAAATTCTGAAAATCCGGAAGCCTCCGGAATGTATGATGAAAATGCTTCTGCTCCTGAAAGCGGTGTTCCGGATGCTGTGCCTTCTAACCAGACAGTGACGGAAGTCGTTCAGGAATCCAATGTTATTATTATAGAATAAATACTGAAAAATAAATAAAATAATAAGAGGTGAAAGATTTTGAGGCCCAAAAAAACTATAGTTATGCGGATTATCGTCCTTTGCATGGCAGTGGCGACATTGTTAGGCTTTGTTGTGCTGCCGCTGCTTCAGAATTATTAATAAAAAAAATCCCGTTTTGATATAAACGGGATTTTTTATTTTAATATTTTAATAAATCTGATTAGCCTTTGAGCTGGCTTTCTGTCAGCAGACCAACAATGAGTTTCAGGACACTCAGAACTTCTTCAGAATCTGCCTTGTTGTTGCCGTTAAAGTCAACATTGGCAAGACCCTGCTTGGAAAGGCTGTCTTTACCCATGATTGCTCTGTTTGCTGTAATAACATCGACAATATCGACTTTGCCGTCACAGTTAGCATCACCGAGTTTGGTAGCAGTTACAGTCGTCTGTGTTTCAGTCTGTGTGGGCTGTGTTTCAGTCGGCTTAGTTTCAGTCTGTGTGGCCTGTGTTTCGGTCTGGGCAGCATCCATTACCTTGACAGCACTTACCAGTTCAGCAGCATTCTTCGGCCACCATACATGAACATCTACGAAAGATTCGCCGGCCTTAGGTGTATATTCCAGTGTAACAGTGCCGTTGGAAACATTGGCTTTCCAGTCAGTAGGTTCCCAGTAGTCCTTGGCATTGGACGGATTGAAGCAGCCACTTGCTTCTGTATCATTGGAAGTAATTTTGAGAGTAACAATGACTTTCTTAGCACCTGTGGTATCTACACCCCAGTAAGTACGAGGAGAACCGTCTTCTTCCCATGTGCCTTTCTTCTCTGTTACAGTAGCAGCTACTTCACCGGACTGCTGCTGAGAAGTAGACTGTGTTTCAACAGGGTCTGTCTGTACAGGCTGTGTTTCTGTCTGAATAGGTTCTGTTTCTGTCTGCTGGGATTCTGTCTGCTGTGTTTCGCTTTCAGTCGGAGTGACTACTACAGTAGATTCAGAAAGGAAATTAAAAGGATAAGTTATTTCAGAAGCAGAGCTTACAATATTGGCTGCTGCCTTGTCAGAACCACCGAACAGATTTGCAAGGCCTGCACAAGCCAGTGCAAAACAGCCGTTATAGTCCAGAGCCGGTTCTGTATACTGGTATTTGTCAGAATGGTCTTCATAGTTGCCGGATGCATCAATACCACCGACAAGAGCTCCGTACAGTGTGTATTTTGCTTCCGGATTGTTGGACAAATCACCAGGGTTGGCAGCTCTGTGATGATAATGTGTCGGCCATTTGTTGCCGTAACCAATCAGGAAGCTGTAGCCGAGCGGGTTGCCGCCAAGAATATAATCCATCTGCCATTTAGAACCAGTAGCCAGAGGAGAAGAAGCGTTTCCGTCAGCTGCTGCCAGAGCACTCATCTGGAGAGCACAGTTGTAACGTGCAGCACCCCAGCCGTCACCGTTGTATTTGCCTTCACCAACACCACCAGCATTATTGACTTCAAATTCCAGTTCGGATTTGAATACATTGTCTTTGGTAGCCTTGAACATCAAAGCAGCATAGCCCTGCCATACCTTGTCCCATGTATAACGATAGTAGTCATATACACCGTTATAGCTGCCCTGTGAAGGTGTCAGAGTCGGCTTTGAACCTTCGCCGCAAATCCACAGCCAAGCCTGTGCCAGAGCCAGTTCGTCTTCACACATAGCATCTGTATCGTAGAAACCGCTCAGACCGCCTGTGTAATTGCCCTTGTGCTGTGAGCCGAAATTATAGATAGCCTTTGCATATTTCAGGCATTCTTTTGCAAATGCAGAATCAGAATCCTTCCATACATAAGCTGCACCAGCAAGAGCAGAAGCCATTTCTCCGCAGACAGCAGAGTTGTTCTGAGATGCTGTCAGCCAGTAAGTAGCTCTGTCATAATGCTGTTCTTCCGGAGGTGTCATCATAGAATGGTCAACATTACCATCAGCAACAACATGACAGATAGTTGCAACTTCACCGGAACTGTTCAGGAAAGTGGTTTTCATCATATATTCAGCATTTCTTTTCAGGATAGCCATCATGTGTTCTTGGCATCCTGCTTTGGCATAAATGCCGGGGTTGAGATATTCAGACATTGCCAGAGAAGACATGCCGAATCCCATAGTCAGGTTAAATTTAATATGGTCGCCTGCATCGTGATAGCCGCCGCCAAGGTCTACTTTGCCGTCACCGTCAGGGTCAACCAAAGACTTGAAACTGGAATCAAAATTGCTTGCATTGGAGAGCAGAGATTTTTCATCTTCCACATGGCAGTTGCCACGCCAAGTGAGGGCATTGCTGTCCACATCACTGCCACAGGCATTGGCATCAAAGAAATATAATGACAGTGCCAGAGCTTCATAATAGTCATTATCTGCCGCAGCAGCAGTCATGCTGGTTGTTACAGCAGATGCACCGGCAGAAGCCAGCATAGCAGCACTCATCAAGCCAGCAGCCAGACGATTTTTCAGACTTTTTTTGTTCTTCATAATAAAAATTCCTCCTCTTAGAAATTACTGCATAAAAAAATCCGGAAACGCAGATACCGGCAGAAAATTTTTTTAATTTTCTGTAACTTATGCACAATTTCAGTATAGCATATCTGTGAAAAAAATGCAACTGAAATTTGAACTTTTTTTGAATTTTAACGTTTTATACAAAGAATCGGGATTTTTTTAAGCTTCGTTTATGCATTTTTATGAATATCACACAGGAAAAATCAAGAAAAGCTGTTTTCTATTTGTGAAAAGTGACGGAAATCGAACAAAAAACTTGACAGATATGACGAAATGTGGTATACTGGAAAATGTCCGAAGCCGAATATTCTGAATCGCAAAACAAGAATTTTTCATCCATGAAGAAATTCAATTATTAATTAAAAGGAGATTTTCACCAATGAAGTTCGTAAAAAAAGCTGCTGTACTTGCAGCGGCTCTGATAGCTGTTCAGTATCTGCCAGGATTTGTTACAAATCATATGACAAACGCAGAAACTGCAAATAATCAAGATGCTGAAATCGTAGATGCCATGATTACTGGATATGAAGGCAATGCAGATGACCCGGAAACTTTTAAAGTGATTACTGCTGCACAGACTGCCTCCCAGCAGGTTTCTGTTGCTTCAAAATCTGATGGACTGGTACATAATAGTAAGTTTGACGATTGTATCAGAGTGGATGGTATTGACGTATCAAAATATAATAAAGATATTGACTGGAATACTGTAAAAGCAGACGGCATTGACTTTGCAATTGTCCGTGTTGGTTACCGTGGCTATGACGGCGGTAAAATCGTAACAGACGGATATTTCCACCAGAATATGCAGAATGCAACTGCTGCCGGTGTGAAAGTCGGTGCGTATTTCTTCACACAGGCTATCACAGTACAGGAAGCTATTGAAGAAGCAAATCACTGCATTGCCTGCGTACAGGGCTATGATGTGAAAATGCCGATTTATTTCGACGTTGAGCCGACAGAAGGCAACGGCGTAAACGGCCGTCTGAATACTTCTGGTCTGAGCATTAAACAGCGTACTGCAATTGCTGAGGCATTCTGCCAGACAATTAAAGATGCCGGCTATGAAGCAGGTATTTATTCTTCCAAGAGCTATTTCCTGAATTATCTTGACCCGGATTATCTTTCTTCAAAATTTAAAATCTGGCTGGCTAATTATACTACCCAGACAACATACAAGGGCGATTATCAGATGTGGCAGTATTCTGCTACAGGTTCTGTAGCTGGTATTTCCGGCAATGTGGATATGAATGTTTTCTATTCCCAGAAAGTGAATTTTGAAAATGACAGCATTACACTGACAGAAGCTGGTGTTCCGGTACAGGCTGCTGTAACAGGTGACGGAAACCTGACTTTTGAATCTTCTGACCCGTCTGTAGTTACAGTAGATGCTGCTGGTAATATTTCCGGTGTTTCTGGTGGTACAAGCATTGTTACTGTATTTTCTGATAACGGCTCTCGGGATACGATTACAGTGAATGTCGATATCGAGCCGGCAGGTGTCCTGAATTATACAGGTATGCTGTTTAATCAGATTGGTGCAAGTGAAATTATCAGCCGTTCTGGTGTACAGCTGACTTCTTCTGATTCTGGTGTTGTGTCTGTAGCAGAAGATGGTACTATCACAGCTACTGGCTGTGGTACAGCTGCAATCACTGCAAGTGACGGCAACGGCAATACTGCTGTGTGCAATATTCTGGTAACAGATTCTGACCCCATTTCTGGTGACTGCAATCTTGATGGTGTTGTCAATGCAGTAGATGCTGTATTTATTCTGAACCTTGCTGCTGCAATTGGTGTGGAAACAGATGAAGCACAGTTCTCTGATGCGTATATGAATCTGTATGATTTCAATAGTGACGGCAAAGTCGATTCTTTCGATGCAAGTGATGTGCTGGTAAGCAGTGCATATGCTGGTGTTGGTTACAGCAGATAAAATTTATTTTTCTCTTGGTTCTGTCCGGTCTTCCGGACGGAATCTGTAAAGAGAAGCAGATTGGATATATTTGGAGATGTATCGAAGCGGTCATAACGAGAACGACTCGAAATCGTTTGGCCGGTTAATCCCGGCTCGTGGGTTCGAATCCCACCATCTCCGTACAAGCACCTCAAATCTCATCAGGTTTGAGGTGCTTTTTATATAAAATTACAAAAGATGTTTGACAAACAGGATAAAATATGTTATAATAAATAATATAGCTTGAACGGAAAACAAAAAATTAGAAATTTTGAAATTTGGTTTTGGATGGTGTATGCTAATGAAACAAAGACAGATTATATTTACAGATGCCGGAATGTTCCGGAAAGAAATTCTTGAAATGAAAAATCAATATTCTGAATGTATGGCTATGATACAGATATTTTATGATAAAGCCCGCCAGACAGAAGTGGAACAGATGATTGCAATCTTAAAGCAAGACTGGCCAAAAGCTCATTACTATGGCTGTGCTTCCAATGCCAATATCAAAAACGGTATGATTGTCGAAGGTTCTGTAATGGCCGTCTGTACTGTATTTGAAGATGAGACTACACAGATTGAAGTCTATCAGTATGCCCTGACAAATGAAACACAAAAAGCTGTTTGTGATGACCTGCTGGAAAAAGTAAGTGCCCGCCCTTGGGTAAAAGGCATTGAACTGTTAATCACTATCAGAGATATGTCAACTACTTATTTTTGTGACAGACTTTCTGAAATGGATGAAAATATTCAGATTTTCGGCGGCAGTTCTTTTAATAAAAATCTCGACCGTCTGGATGTCGGTGTGTTTTCTGAAAAAGGCGACTTTCTGGATGCTGGTGTTGTTTTCGTTCTGATTGGCGGCCAACGGCTGCATATCCGTTCTACATATATTACCGGCTGGAAACCCCTCGGACAAAAAATGCTGATTACCCGTGCCGAAGCCAACCGTCTCTATGAACTCGGCGGCGAACCTGCTTATGATACGTATTACAGATATCTACAGATTGACAATGACGAGTTTTTTTATCATAATACACTGGAATTTCCGATTTTCTATGAAAGAAACGGGATTAATATTCTCCGTGTGCCCTCTATGTGCATGGAAGATGGTTCTTTAATTATGACCTCTGATATGACGACCGGTTCTATGGCACAGATTTCTTATGGCGACCCCCAGACAATCCTGAAAAGTATTTTCCATGAAGCAGAAAGCCTTGCTGATTTTGTACCAGATGGTATTATGATTTTTGACTGTGCTTCCAGAAGAAGTTTCTGGGGCAAGGAAGATATTAACAGAGAATCCCTCCCGTTCCAGACCATTGCAGATACTGCCGGTTTCTATACTGCCGGCGAGTTCCACCGTTTCGGAAAATCTCTGAATCAGCATAACGTCACACTGGTTATTGTGGGAATGCGTGAAGATGATGCAGGCAGTTCCAATAAATCCAAACTTTTAAAAACATTTAATTATAATAACGAACATGTCAGCATGGTACGCCGTCTTGCCAATTTTATCGATGTCGCCTCCCATGAACTGGATGAAACAAATCAGAAACTGGAAGCTGTGAATCAGAAACTGCTGAAAATGGCTGTTACAGATGAACTGACAGGTACATTCAACCGCCGTGAGATTCAAAGCAGAATTACAGAAGCTGCTGCAAAACATGAAAAATTTTCTCTTATTATGCTGGATTTGGATAATTTCAAAAAAGTCAATGATACTTACGGTCATGATGAGGGTGACAGAGTCCTGAAAGAATTTGCTGCTGTCATGAAAAAAGCGGCAGAAGCGGCTTCTTATCCGGTATCTGTCGGCAGATGGGGCGGCGAAGAATTTATGATTCTTGCTGAACAGGCAAATACAGCACAGGCTTTTGTATTATCCGAAAAAATCCGGACAGATTTCGCTGCTGTAGTATTTGAAATTTCCGGTCAGCACACTGTCAGCTGTGGTGTGGCAGAAATCCATGAAAATGAAACTGCTGATGCTCTCTGTACCAGAGTAGACCATATTCTTTATGAATCCAAACATCTCGGAAGAAACCGTACAAGTATCGAAAACTCTGAAACCTGAATCACATTCGTCAGACAGCCGCAGATAAAACGGCTGTCTGAATTTTATTATTTAACAGAAAAAATAAAAAATCTCTGTTTTTTTCAAAACAGAGATTGAAAACGCGGAAGGAGGGATTTGAACCCTCGCGCCGTTCTCACGACCTACTCCCTTAGCAGGGGAGCCCCTTCACCACTTGGGTACTTCCGCAGATAGTGAATTAAAAATTTATTCTATTGCCTCACGACTTTATTATTATAGCATATTTTATCTGATTTGTCAAGAGTTTTTTCAAAAAAAAATAAAAAAAATTTAAAAACAGTATCTGCTATGACAACAAATACTGTTTTTTATACTATTCTGCATATTCTTTCAGACAGCTTTCTTCAATAGCTCTGACAATTTTAGGATGATGGATGACAAAATGCACAACAGGGGGATTGCTTTTGGAAATCATCACAGAATCATGCAGCTGTGAAATAATCCGGATATTCTGGTATAATGCCTTGTTTTTGAGAATCAGTGTATAATTTTTATATTTTTTCTGATATTCCTTTGTCTGTGCAAGATGTTCCTGATATTCTTCATAGGTATACTGATAGCGACTGTCACAGAAACATTCTGTCAGAGGCAGGCTTAACGGGTGCTTCTGGAAATCTTCTTCTGTCAGGTCTGGAACAATATCAATTATTTCAGAAGTTTGCAGAACCATTTCTGCGTGTGCCTTGACAGAATGTGCAATATCCAGAAACAGTTTCTGTTTCTCTTGGGAAACATGATTGCGTTTCAGGATGGAAGCAAGTAATTCCTGTGATATGGTATGCAGAGGCGGTTCAGAATGCAGTGCAATTCTTTTCCCATGGTGCAGGGCTTCCGGCCATGTGGATTCATAAAAATTCCGTTTTTCTGTAGTGGTAAAAATTTTCATCAGAGGAGAAGCCGCTTTCAGAACCTGTGCGGCCTGTTCTTTGGAAACAGCTATTTTTTCACTTTCTGTACTCAGACAGTAATACCCGCTTTTATGCTGGACACAAGCCCCTGTCATCGAGACACTGCCGGAAACATACAATGCATTCTGATACAGACCCTTTTCTGATTTTTTCAGATAATACGGAGAAATCAGACCTGTCATATATAACGGCAGCCATGCTCTCAGACTGCTGACCATTTCTTCAGCAGGTTTATCCATCTCATAAACAATATTCAGATGCAGCCCCCGTTTGAGACAAAATGCAGCAGCTTCCAGCCTCTGCTGTTTAAAGTTTTGGCTTTCTTCTGCCCGAAGTACTGACATCTGATTGTGCATAAAAATAGGTTCGTCTGCTTCTGAGAGCAGCGTCAGGCGGAAAAATTCCATTTCTGCCTGATGCATCTGTTCGGTATCAATATATTCTTTGGAAAATCTTTGTATTTTTTCTCTGGTCATAATTTCTGATTTGTCAAACTGAAAAGCAGACATATATTGATTTAAATCCAGTTTATCTAAATTTTCAAGAAACTGGTCTGTCTTCTCTTTTCTGTCTGTTGTTTTAATCCAGAGAAAATTCCGGAGCGTGTTCCGCAGTGCAGAGTTTTCTGTACTTCCCAGAACAGCGGCAAGTTTTCGGGCATCTGTCTCGTTTTGCAGAAACTGACACAGACCATTCAAAAAACGTTCGCTGTCAGAGGGAGCACATTTTCCGGAACGGATTCTGGATAAATAAGACGGTGTATAATTCACATAAGAAGCCAGTTTGGTAAGGCTGACAGAAAATTCAGTCAGCAAATATTCAAAATATTCAGGAGAAAATTCGGTATAGTTGAGTGTATGCATTAAAATATCATGTGTATGTTCTGGCAGAGGAGAACCATTCCGGATTGCTGCATGAGAAATACCGCAGAATATGCGTTCTGCCATGCTGAAATCAGGGAGGCGTTCTCCTTTGCGGTAGCGGCTGAGTGTAGATTCTGAGATGCCGGCGGATTTTGCAATTTCTTTTGCGGTGCATCCGGATTGCTGAATCAGTTCTTCCAGTATTTCATAAAATTGCATAA
Organism: uncultured Ruminococcus sp.; assembly: GCA_902796255.1. Lineage (GTDB taxonomy): Bacteria > Bacillota > Clostridia > Oscillospirales > Ruminococcaceae > UBA3855. The sequence continues at coordinate 15,836 of CADBOP010000186.1, read as the reverse complement.
AAATCACGCTCCTTTTTCTTATTGTTAATTTTATTATAACACGAATCACCCATAAATTCCATGAATAATTTGTAAATTCCCGATTATGAACGTACAATACGGGAATAGTTCTATGAAAAAAAATAAAAATATTGATTTTTTTCATGAAATATGTTATAATAGATAAAAAATAAAATGAAAAGGAGAATTTTTTATGTGTACTGTTTATGCTTCTGATTATCGTGCGGATTCTCATCGTTATGAGAATATGCTCTATCGCCGGTGTGGAAAAAGCGGACTGAAACTGCCTGTGATTTCACTTGGATTATGGCAGAATTTCGGTTCGCAGGGCTGTTTTGCCAATATGACAGATATGATTCATACAGCTTTTGATTTGGGAATCGTGCATTTTGATTTGGCAAATAACTACGGCCACCCCTACAACGGCACGGCAGAAAGCAATTTCGGAAAAATTTTACAAGACATGAAAGCATATCGTGATGAAATGTGTATTTCTACAAAAGCAGGCTATGAAATGTGGGATGGCATCTATGGCGATAAAAACGGCTCAAGAAAATATTTGACTGCTTCGCTTGACCAGAGCTTGAAACGCCTCCAGCTGGATTATGTCGATATTTTTTATCATCACTGTCCGGATTCTGAAACCCCTGTAGAAGAAACGGCACTTGCTCTGGATAATGCAGTGAAACAGGGAAAAGCTCTCTATGTCGGCATTTCTAATTATAACAGCGGACAGACAAAAGAAATTCTGAAAATTTTCCGTGAACTGCATACACCTTTTATTGTAAATCAGCCGTCTTACTCTATGCTGAATCGCTGGACAGAACAAGATGGTTTACATGACCTTGCCCAGAAAGAAGGCTTCGGCCTTGCAGTGTTCTCGCCGTTGTCACAGGGATTCCTGACTGACCGGTATCTGCACGGGATTCCGGAAGATTCCAGAATCGGAAAGGGCAATACATGGATGAAAAGCCAGCTGGATGATGCTATGCTGAAAAGACTGCACACTCTGAATGAAATTGCTTTGGAACGTGGACAGAAACTTTCTCAGATGGCTTTGTCATGGATTTTGTCTCATGAAGCTGTGACAACTGTCATTACAGGTGCAAGCCGTCCGGAACAAATTCGGGATAATGCTGCATGTATTCAGAAATTGTATTTTACACCGGAAGAAATTGCAAAAATCGAAAAAGCGTTACAATAAAACAGAATTTTCACCGCAGAGAAAAGCTCTGCGGTGATTTCTGCTTTCTCTTGTATTTTTATGTAAGATATGCTATAATAAAAATAATTATTTTTTGTGAAAAATTTTTTAGTTATATAAATTCTGAACATCTGTTGTGCTATAATAGAATCAATCACAAAACAGGAGGTGTTCAGTATGAATCTGAAAATTGAAAATACTATTCTGACCGGCTGTAGCACGTATCCGAATGAAATAACAGAAAAAATTAGCATTCCGGAAGAAGTGCAGAAAATCTGTCATCATACATTCTTTTATTTTCAAAATCTGAAAGCTGTCAGACTGCCGTCAAATTTGAAAAGCATTGAATACGGAGCATTCGGAAACTGTGAAATGCTGAAAAATATTCAGTTTCCTGATACTCTGGAATATATCGGGCATATGGCTTTTCTGTTTTGTAAAAGTCTTGAAAAACTATATCTGCCGGAACATGTGAAACATATCGGTTATGGTGCTTTTGCAGGCTGTGCCAATCTGAAAGAAATCCGTGTTTCAGAGCAAAATCCCTGTTTTACGGCAATTGATAATGTTTTATATGATAAAGGCATCACAGAATTATATTGCTGTCCGGCTGGAATTGAAAAAATCAGGATTCCGGAGACTGTCAGAAAAATACGGAAATTCGCTTTTTATGGTTGTCAGCATCTGACAGAAATTCAGATTCCGCCAAGTGTGGAGTATATTCAGACAGGTGCATTTCGGGACTGTCAGAATCTGAAAGAAATTCTGATTCCGGCAACGGTTTTACAATGCGAAAATCCTGATTTTCCACCAGATACCCTTGTATCTGTGCAGGGAAAATCCGGTGTAATGACTTACCGGCCGTGTGAAGCTCATGATAACGAAACCGCATCTTGTCTGGTACTGGAAAAAGATTTTTCCATACGGCTCGAAAAGAAAATCAAATATGATTTGATTTTCAGAATGTTCTTTGCTGGTCTTTTTGGTGCAGATGATTATGTCAGGAAAAATTTTTCCAAAATGTTCCGTTTTCTGATTGATAACGATGATACTGAAAAAATCCGGAATCTTCTGGAACTGAAAAATAATATCTCAAAGCGGAATATTGACAGTTTTCTCCGTTATGCAGATGAAAATCAGCATTCTGACTGTTGGGAAATTTTATATAATTACAAAAATAATAAATTAATATAATATATAAATTATTTATAAAAGGAGTTTTTTGTCATGAAAGAAAATTTTATCAAACCCCCTGTAGAAGTTCGCTATGCTGACCAGTTGGCATTTCTCAAAAATGCTGATGCACAGAATAAAAAACCAGAAAACTGGCAGCTGTCTCCGAAATCCGTCAGATTGTTCATACTTGGCGGCAAGGCTGTGAATCCGGAAACCAAAGAAACGATGGAGATTAATCGAAAATTTTACGGAAATGATGCTCTTGTCGAAAGATGTATTATCACGCTGGCCGGAAACAGAGGCTTGATGCTTGTCGGCGAACCCGGTACGGCCAAAACCATGCTTTCAGAATTGTTTTCTGCGGCTGTCTGTGGTAAAAGCACAAACACTGTTCAGGGCACAGCAGGTACAACAGAAGATATGATTAAATATAGCTGGAATTATGCTCTGTTATTATCCAAAGGCCCTTGCCGTGAAGCCCTTGTGCCTGCTCCGCTTCTTATCGGCATGGAAGAAGGCATTTTCGCAAGATTTGAGGAAATCACCCGTACTCCTGCTGAAATTCAGGACAGCTTAATTTCTGTTATGAGTGACCAGATTCTTAATATTCCTGAACTGGGTGACGATGGCTTAATTTTAGCCAAATCCGGCTTTAATATCATTGGTACAGCAAATACCCGTGATAAGGGTGTCAACGAAATGTCAGGTGCATTAAAAAGAAGATTCAATTTCGAGACTGTCGCTCCTGTCCGTGATGTGAAACTGGAAAAAGAAATCATTGTCCGTGAAGCAGTCGATTTAGCCAAATCCGGAAAAATTCAGTGTGATGTCAATCAGGATGTTGCGGAACTCTTAGCTGTGACATATCATGAACTCAGAGAGGGTATCACTTCCGAAGGCACAATGATTGACAAGCCTGTTGCCGTCATGAGTACAGCCGAAGCAGTATCAGTCTATTATCAGACACTCTGCCATGCATGGTACTATGGTGACGGCAGAATAGAGCTTCCTGTTCTGACAGAAAATCTTCTCGGAGCAGTCTGCAAAGAAAATCGGGATGACCTTGAGAAATTAAAATCCTATTTCCGGACGGCAGTCAAGGCGAAAAGCTCTAAAATGGGCGGTATCTGGAAAGAATATTATAAAACGGCTTCATTCCTGAAATAAGATATATTTCAGCCAAAAGACTGGTATCAGAAAACTGATAAAAAATTGAAACTATCAGTCCAGAAAGGAAGAACTACCATGGAACAAATCTTGTCACAGCAGAATATCGCTGAAAAAATTGCTCTGGATTTTAAAAATCAGGTTGTCTTTTTTCCGGTGCGGCATCACAGCCCAGTGTGCAGTTATCAGCTCCGGAATGTGATAAAATTATATCAGCCGGAAATTATTTTAATAGAAGGTCCTGAAAATGCCAATGAATTAATTCCGGTACTCACGGACGAAAAAACAGTTCTGCCCTGTGCAATTTATTATTTTTATAAAGACAAGAAAAAATATGTCTCTGAAGAAGCCGAAGATTATCATTGTTATTATCCGTTTCTCAATGCCTCTCCGGAATATACAGCTATGAAAGAAGCAAAAAAGCTTGGTATTCCTGCAAAATTTATTGACCTTCCTTACAGCGAAATTCTAATCCACAGTCAGGAGCAGAAGCAGAAAAATTATGCCGATGATTCCTATTTAGTGAAAAGCCGGTTCTATCAGAAACTTTGTGAAAAAACCAATCTCCGGAATTTTGAGGAGTTCTGGGAAAAATATTTTGAAATTGCCGGTGTCAGGCTCTCTCCGGAACAATTTATTGCACAGATGTATACTTATTGCATTCTGACCCGTCAGGACAGTACAGAGGCTGAACTTGAAGCTGACGGCTGTAAAGCCCGTGAACAGCATATGGCTTTCCGCATTCAGGAAGCTATGCAGCATTATCAGAAAATTCTTGTTGTAACAGGCGGATTTCATTCATGGGGCTTGGCAGAATTGTTAAAATCTCCGGTCAAGCCGGTAAAACTGCATAAATTCAGCGAAGAGATACAAAACTGCTACCCGATAGCATATTCTTATCAGGCAGCGGATGCACTTCGGGGCTATGCATCCGGCATGATGCACCCGTATTTTTATGATTTGATTTCACAGTCTCTGGAAAACTGCAACTCTCCGGAGGGAATTTATCATAATCAGGCTCTGGATTTTCTCACAAAAACAGCCAAAGAAAGTACCAAGAAAGACATTGCTGTTTCTATTTCGGATATCACTTCGGCATACACTCTGACTGAAGGGCTGGCAGCTCTGAGAAATTCACCGGAAGCAGGCTTTTTTGAAATTTATGACGCTGTCACAGGGGCATTTATCAAAGGTGAGAAAACAGCGGCTTCGTCTCTGCCTCTGGAAATTTTGTCCAAGCTGGCAACCGGAGAGGCTGTCGGACATATCGGAGATACCAGTCATATTCCGCCGTTGATTGCAGATTTCGAGAACCAGTGCAAAAAATTCAGATTAAAAGCCAATACAGCTGTACCACAGGAATCTGAAATTTCTCTGTTCACAAGCGAAAAAGAACTTGAAAAAAGCCGTTTTTTCCACAGAATGAATTTCTTGGAAACAGAGTTCTGCAAGATGACAAAAGGCCCTGACTTACACGCCAATAAAGACCGGAGCAGAGTCAGAGAACTCTGGAAATATTGCAGAAATCCACAGACAGATGCTGCACTTGTTGACCATACAACAGACGGCTCTACACTCGAAGAAGCATGTAAAACAGTCGCCTCCGGCATGATACGGCAGGCACATCGCTGTGAAATCACTGCTCAGGTCAGTGTTGACTGTTTCCTGATGGGAATCTGTCTGCCGGATACTGATATTTTTCTGATGGAACAGATTCTTGCCAATGACGGCGATTTCTTCTCTCTGGGAAAAGGTCTGTATTATTTCGATATGCTGCATGAGTTGAGAAATCTCTATGATTTTTCTGATTCTGCCAATCTGGCCTATATGGAACAGTGCTTTACAAAACTGACAGCATTATTGCCTTCCATGGGAGCGGTACAGCCGGAACAGGCACAGGAATGTATTAAAATATGCAGAATATTATATAATATCGCCGGCAGAGTGTTTCCGGAACGGCAGCAGGAATTACAAGCAGCTCTGCTCACGCTTACTGAACGGGAACAGAAAGAACCCTCTGTCTATGGTGCAGCGATGGGGTTATTATATGCTATGAACGGGCAGTATCTACAGTCAGCAGAAAATGCAATGCAGGGGTATCTGCAAGGGTCTCCGGCAATGCAGAAACAGGGAGCAGCGTATTTAAAAGGCCTGTTTGAAACGGCTCGGGATATTGCACTGATGGATAAAAATTTTATCTCTATGACAGATATGTTATTATCTGATATGGAATATGACGATTTTATGGAAATCCTGCCGTCTTTAAGACTGGCTTACAGTTATTTCACGCCGTTTGAGATTCAGAAGATTTCCGAACAGGCAGCCGCTTTGCATCACAGAAAAGAAGATTTGACAGCACAGGCCGGTCTTGATGAAGCTTTAATTGCATTCGGTGCGGAACTCGATGCTGAAATTTTCAGAATTATGCGAGGGGAATCAGTATGAAAGATAGTTTAAAACTATAGGAGAATTTTCTTATGAACCAGTTTGAAATCAAAGACAATGTTCTGATAAAATATCATGGAAAAGAAGATTATATTATAATTCCGGACGGCATTACACGCATCGGGGAATATGCATTCTGTGACCGTAAAAATTTATGCATGGGAATCAGACAAATCAAAGGCGTGTATATTCCGGAAGGGGTTGTTTCAATCGGATATTCTGCATTCCGGAATTGCTATAACCTGAAAAGCGTATCTCTGCCGGAAAGTCTTGTTAAAATAGAATCCTTTGCGTTTCGCAATACCAAAATCAAAGAAATTGCATTTCCGGATAGTCTGCACTATGTGAATAATGATGCTTTTTATTGTTATGCTCTGGAGAAAGTGTCTTATCTGGGAGTTACGTTTTCAATCGGAACATATCCGCATCGAAGCTATCTTAATATATCTCATCTAATGAAATCGCTCCGAACAGATAAAGTTCCTGCAATGGAAATTCTGCTCGAAACCGGTCAGGAACAGGCGGTTATCCAGTCTGTTGAAAAATTTATCTCCAGAAAAAATATCGACAGGCTGATTCAGGTCGCTATCGAACAGCAAGCCCATCAGTTACAGATGCTTCTGATAGAATATAAAGAAAAGCATCATCAGTATCGGGATGTGACAGACAGACTGAAATTATAATTACAGGAGATTTTTATGGAAGATTTTATCATCAAAAATGGTGTTTTAATGAAATATCAGGGACAGGGCGGCAATGTTGTCATTCCGGAAGGTGTCGAAATTATCGGCTGGAATGCGTTCAAAAACTGTAAAACATTGACCTCTGTGACATTTCCGGAAAGTCTGCAAATTATCAAGGAAAAAGCCTTCCACGGATGCAGTCATTTATCAGAACTGGTACTGGATAAGAATATCAACCTTGTGGAAGAAGAAGCTTTCAGCTGGTGTTCTGGACTGAAAAAACTGACTGTCGGCAAAAATGTACAGGAATTACAGGAAAAAGCGTTTTCTTATTGCTATTCTCTTAAAGAACTGATTTTCTGTAATGATGAAATCAAAATAGAATCCAGTACTTTTCAGTTATGTCAGGAGGTAGAGAAAATCCAGCTTCTTGATGTGGTATTTGACCTCTGTGCTCTGGCTGAAAAATACCAGAAAGAACTGACAAATTTCATCAGTTTAGCAAAAACCTATGTGCCCAGAGGAATACTTCTGAGTTATTTCATTTCTGTTCTGTTTCAGCATCATCCCCGAAAACAATTTATTCCAAGCATATTTGATGAATATTTTCTGACTATGCTGAAAAGAAATCCGGCTAATCCGAATCTGACAGATAATATGATTGAACAGACAAGTATTCCGTTCTTTCAGAAAATTGTAAAAGAATTTATTCAGGAAGAAATTTTTACACAGGACAATATTGATATTTATATTCAAATTGCAATTGAAAATCATCTGTATGAACTCCAGCTTATACTGACGAATTATAAATATCAGCATTTTGATTTTCAGAATCCTGCCGATAAACTGAAATTATAAAGGGGAGAAAATACATGACTACAGAAGAATTAACACTCAACCGCTGGAGGCTGATTCTCGGCAAACAGGCAGACCAGAATCTGGAGTTCAGCGGTTCAGAAAGAGAATTGCAGAGCCTTACAGATATGGAAGATTTACTTGAATATCTCTACGAACAGGCCGCCGGTGAGGATGTCCGTCAGGACGGTGAAAGCTCCGGACGAAAAGGCGGTACAGAAAAATCAAGACTCAATGCCGCTAAATGGATTACCAAAGTCAGAGAACTGTTCCCGAAACAGACTGCTGAAGTTCTCGAAAAACAGGCTCTTGAAGAATTTCATATGACAGAACTCCTCACAGACAAAAAAGTTCTGGAACAGATTCAGCCGGATATGAATTTATTAAAAACAGTTCTGCAATTAAAACATCTGATGAAAGGCGAAGTACTCGAAACGGCTAAGATGATTGCTCAGAAAGTTGCAGAACAGCTCCGTGAAAAACTCGAAAATGATATTAAGCGTTCTGTTCTGGGACGAATCGACAGAAACAGTTCCAGTCCGGTGCATTCTGCAAGAAATCTGGATATTAAAAAAACTATCCGGAAGAACCTCAAGAATTATGACTCTGAATCAGGAAAATTAGTATTACAGGATATTTATTTTAATAACAGGGTTAAAAAATACAGTACATGGCGTGTGATTATTGCCATTGATGAAAGCGGTTCTATGCTGGGCTCTGTGATTTACAGTGCTGTCATGGCACAGATTATTTCTAAACTTCCCTTTGCAGATGTCAGACTCGTGATTTTTGATACCAGTGTGGTGGATTTATCCGGACAGGCCGAAGACCCTGCTGAAATCCTGATGAGTGTCCAGCTCGGAGGCGGTACAGATATCGGCAAAGCTATGGCCTATTGTGAACAGCTGATAGAAACACCGGCAAAAACCTGTGTGCTGTGCGTGACGGATTTATATGAAGGTGCTCCGGAAAGATATTTATTAAATACCAGCCGGAATATCATCGAATCTGGTGCAAAGCTGAATTTCTTAACTGCTCTGGATGAAACTGCCAATCCGGCCTTTGACCATCAGCTCGGACAGAAACTGGCAGATATGGGAGCTTTTGTAGGGGCACTGACTCCGGAACAGTTAGGCGATTATATCGGGAGGATTTTTTCATGAATTCTGATTTTGAAATCAAGCCGAAAAATCTGAAATTATGAGAGGGGATATTGTTATGAGTACATTACAGCAGGCTTTGACCGATGCAGATGAAAATTATCTGATTGGTATTTCAAATAAAGGCATTTATAAACGTGCCTGTAAAGATATAGAAAGTACAGATATTTCTGTTGACTATCAGGAAGAACAGGCAGAAGTGCATATCAGTGGTGAAATCTGCATGATTAAAAATCCGTTATGGGAAAGTACGTGCTCCTGTCCCTCCCGAAGTGTTTGCAGACATCTGATTTCTGCTATCCTCTGGCTGAAAGAAAATATAAATTCAGAAACAGAAAATTCTGATTCGGAAGAACCGGATTTTCCAGAAGAAGAAATTATCCCTGAGGGTCTTCCCGAACTGCTCAAAACAGAACTTTCACAGGTCACTGTCCCGCAGATGAAAAAAGCGATGGGAAAAAATCTGAAAAATATGTTAGCAGAAACAGATAAAATTATACTTGAAGAAAACAGCATTTTATCTGGTACGCTTCCGGACGGGACGGCTGTCCGGTTAGTCTATCCGCTGCAAAATTCTACATGTGCCTGCCATAAAAAAGATTTGTGTATGCATAAAGCTGCTGTCATCGCTGCATGGCAGATAAAAGAAAATTTGCTTTTATTGTCTGATTTCAGTGAGCAGGTCAAGTTATTGTCTGATTCTGAAAATCTGACTATCTCTCAAAGTGCCGGAAGAAGCTATCTTTTATTATGCGATATTCTGAAATGGGGACTCGTCCGGATGCCGGAAAATATGGCAGAACATCTTGAAGCCGCTGCTGTACAGAGCCATGCACTCCAGATGGCTGATGCAGAAAAAATGCTCCGTGAACTGGGAAATCGTCTTACAGACTGCCGTGAACGCCGAGCAGTTTTTCAAACCAGCTATTTTATGCAGAAACTCTGTGACTGTGCAGAGTATCTCTGTCAGCTCAGTACAGGACAAATTTCAGAAGAAATGCTGGGACAGTTCCGCCGTAATTATGAAACGCTCCGTCAGGACCTGACTATTCTGCCAGTTGGCCAGAGGACGGTCAATACTGCCGAATATGCCGGAGAAATATATTATTTCCTGAATCTTGATGAAACGGCCGAAAACAGATTTTTAATCTTTTCAGATATCCGGCCTGTGTTTTATGAAGGCATGAAAAATACACACCGCCATGATGTTGTGATTCCTTGGAATGCCGGTGTGCCGATGAAATCGCTTATGAAATCCAAAATGACACTTAAAAATGCAAAACTCAGTGACGGGAAATTATCCAGCTCCAAAGAAACTATAATTGCTTTAAAATCTCCGGCAAATCTGAACTGCCCTCAGGTACAGAAATTACTTTATACAGATTTCAGGAAATTAGCAATTGATACCGCACAGCAGAAGCACTCTGAAAATTTATATTTTATTCATCCGGCCTCCTGCATCAGCAGCCGGTTTGATACGCATACACAAAAATATCAGATGGAAATTGCAGACAGACAGAAAAATATAATTACCATTCAGGTTCGCTATCAGGCAGAAACAAAAGAATTTATTCAGCTTCTGGAAAAAATCGGAAAAGAAATGCTGACAAGACATGATAAAATTTATACATGGCTGTGTTCTGCTTATTTTGAAAACGGCAGATTATCCCTCTTTCCGATTGAAGTCTATGATTTTATTGAAATTCCTCCTCAGGAAGAATACACCCTTCCAACGGAATATGCAGATGTCAATCCGGTGTATGCAAACCAGATTCTCAGATTTTTAGAAGAAATCCAGAATCATTTTGCTGGTCTGCTCCAGAGCGGAATGCAGTCGGTTTCGTCCGAAAGTCTGAATGCTTTTGCAGAACAGGCTAAGAATTTTGGTATGCAGGGGCTGGCGGATTTGCTTCTGCAATGCAGAGATTCGGCAGAACAAGTCCGGCATTCGACAGAAGAAGCCTTTTCCGGTGTCATGCACCGCTGTGTAGATCTCGGTGGTCGCCGTATCATTAAAAAAAAAAAATTAGAAGTCCTCTGTGCACTGGAACAGATGCGTACGGAAAATTAAAAAAATTTGAAAATTTTTACAGTTATATATTTTTTGAACATCTGATATGCTATAATAAAAGCATAGTAAATCAAGTCAATATTTTATAATAAAAGGAGTTATGCAATTATGATGTACGCAAATCAGACTATCGGTTCTTATTCCGCTCTGCTGACCGCATTCAAAAATATTGGAGTTTCGCAGGACTCGCTGAATATCGCTGAAGAATATCTGAATCTGGAAAATCCCAGAGACAACAGCTTGCTGGATAATATTCAGACACAGGATTTTTCCAGATATGTAGGCGTTTACAGTCCGCTGACAAATAATATCGACAGAGCAGTCAAGAAAGAAATCAACCAGAAAAATTCTGAAGAACTTGAAGAAAGATTTTATTTATTAATCCATGCCATTGCTGGTGCATACTGCATGGAGTTAGGCTTGAGCCAAGTCACTTCGGATTATAAAAAACGTCAGGAAAATATCATCAAAGCTTTGGAATCCCGTTTCGGGGAAAAAGCATCGGCCGTGTATTTAGCGATTTATTGTTCTGGAATCGTCAATGCAAGAACCATTGGCCACCTTTACAACCTGCCGGAATGCTCTGAAAATCCGAAAGAGTGTCTGGAAGCAATTGCTTATACAGAAAACTTTCAGGCCAAAACATATCTGATGATTGCAGCGATGCATCAGCTCACACCACCGGAAAAGCATCCTGTGAAGAATATCATCAATACTGTGAAAGATTTTGTGCAGGGAGTCAAGCCGGATATTCTGATTCAGCAAGCTGAACAGATTATGGATGATATTATCATTCCGGAAAGTAAAAATATCTCTGAAAAAACACTCTACAGAGTAGCTCTGGCTCTGGCAAGCGATTATGATGAGAAATATTTTAAACTGTTCTGTCAGGAAGTACCGGCTAATCAGGCCTCACTTGCAGAATGGGTTTTGCGGTTTCATATGGATAAGGACAGAATCCTGAATACTATTGAAAGAATGGATAAGCTTTCCCCTGGTTATATCGGAGTTATCGCCAATGCCCGTCCGGAAACCAATGCTTCTTGGTATAATACACTGAAAAATAAAAAACAGCGGCTTGAAAATTTAGCCAAAACCCACCTGAAAGCATTTCAGCTGAGAATGGACATGGAAACGAATATTTCTGTCTGCCATGAGATGGAAGAAATCCTCAAGTCTGTAGACAAGTCCTATCAGGCTGGTACAAAATTACAGGATAAGGCTAAGAAAATCTGCATGAAGGCTCTGACTGACAGCAATCCGGATTATAAATATCAGATTGAACAATTCCTGCTGGGCTCTATGTCTGTAGAGGACTTTATCAGCCAGATTCTGCCGAATATCCATCCGGCCAATGTGGGCTGGAATTATGGAAACAAAATTCAGTATGTCAGTGCCTACGGTCTGGATGCGTTTGCTGAAAGATGTATCTGCTACAGAATACTCAGAGATTTTGATTTCTATTCCGTTCTGGAAAGCCTCCCCGGTTATGATTATAAAGGACATGAAGCAACTGTGATTGAAATTCTTATTAAGCATCATGTGCCAATGCCGTATATTCTGAATAATCTTACTGTTATGATGGAACATTATTATTCATTCAAAGATGCTCCTTTTGAAGCTTCTGTAAAAAAATTAACAGAATATGCTGATGAAATCGCTCAGATGGATGTTTCTGTTCTGAATGTGAATGCAAGATGTTTCAGAATCCGGATTTTAGGTAATGCCAATAAAAGAAAATATCAGCCAGAATTATTCGCTTCTGCAAAGGATTCCAGCAAGCTTGTCAGAGGGGTACTGGCTGACTTTCTCCCTGTGCCGGATGAAACACTGAATCAGGATATTCTGAATCTGCTCACAGGTAAAAAAATCGCTGAAAGAGAAATTGCTGTGACACTCTTGGAAAAAAATTTCCCTGATGCCTATCAGGAAGCCGTCAAGACGGCTCTGGAAAAAGAAAAAAATGAATCGCTCAAATCCAGACTGGCAGTGCTGCTCAATAAAGAAATTCCGCAGGAAACAAAACAGGCCACTGCCGGAAATCTGATTGATGAACTCAGCAAAGGCAATAAAGCCAGAAAAGTGGCTTGGTTATTCGAGAATGCTTTCAGTCCGGTGCATGACAAGTCCGGAAATCCTGTAGAAGAAAAATATTTAATCGCTCTTACAAATTGCTATGCTTCTATGAGTGCCGGTACATTCAGCCGGAATGAAACAGCTGATAAATTAGCAGAAGCCCTGCATCAGAATGATTTGGAACATTTTGTACATGAAGTGTTCAGCCGTTTTATTGACAGAGGAGCAGAGGCCAAACAAAAATGGGTTATCTATTTTACCGGAATTTTAGGCGGTTCTGAAGGAATTTCAGCATTACAGCATTATATCAAAGAATGGTCTGAAAATTCCAGAGGTGCTATCGCTTCGGATGCTGTCAAGGCATTGGCATTCAACGGCAGTTCTGTGGCTCTGATGGCAGTCGATACTATGGCAAGAAAATTCAAAAATAAACAAGTCCGCAATGCTGCGAATGCTGCTCTTGTGGAAGCAGCGGAAGCCCTGCATATTACCCGTGAGGAACTCGCTGACAGAATCGTTCCGGATTTGGGCTTTGATGAAAATCTGTGCAGAATTTTCGATTACGGCACAAGACAGTTTAAAGTCTATCTCACACCGGCTCTGGAACTGGAAATCTTTGAAGGCGATAAAAAATTAAAAAATCTGCCGAAACCCGGTAAAAATGATGATACAGAAAAAGCCGAACAGGCTTCCCGAGATTTTAAAGAAATGAAAAAGCAAATGAAAACCGCAGTACAAAACCAGAAAGCTCGTCTGGAATACGTCCTGCTCTGCGACAGAAAATGGTCACCCGATGACTGGAAAGCTTTGTTTATTCACAAGCCTGTCATGCATTGTTTTGCTATCGGCCTGATTTGGGGGGCTTATGACAAAAATAACAAGCTTCTGCAAACATTCAGATATATGGAAGACGGCTCTTTCAATACTTCTGATGAAGAAGAATATGAACTCCCTGAAAACTGCAAAATCGGCTTGGTTCATCCAATTGAACTGGAACAGAATGTCATCTCTGAATGGATAGAACAGCTTTCTGATTACGAAATTTCTCAGCCATTCCCGCAGTTAACCAGACCGATTTACAGAATCCTTGCAGAAGAAGTTGGTAAAACAGAGATTCAGAGATTTTCCGGTACAGAAATGACAAATTTAAACCTGATTAACAAAATGATAAAAATCGGCTGGGAGAAGGGGACAGCTCAGGATGCTGGATGCTTCTATGAATTCTGCCGGACAGATATTGCTGAACAGAAAAAAATTGGTGATAAAATACAGTATACCGGCTTCTATGCAGAACTCCAGTTCAGCGGAGCATATATCGCTTCCGGCTATCTGGATACTGAAAATGTAACTGTAGGAGAATTAAAAATCTGGAATCTGAATCAGGAACGTATCACAGAACGGAATGCTATGAAATTAGAAGAAGTCAATCCGAGATATTTCAGTGAAATTATTGCACAGCTTATGGAAATTCTTCCGCAGGAAGAAGAAAACAATGCTTGACAATGTGCTGATTTTCTGGTATGATTAATACAGAATCTATCCAGACGGAGGCAAAAACTTCATGAAATCTGAAATTTTAATTTTATTAAGTTTATCTGCCATGATTCTGACCGGATGTGCTTCCGGTCAGAATGATGGCGTTTCAATATTGAATCAAAATCAGAATGCAGATAATGTTCAGGCGGAAACACAGGACTATACCAAGCCGGAAGTTCCGGAAGGTGCAATTGCTGATGATTCCGGAAATTTTGTCTATCAGGGCAAGCTGATGCCTGTCGGTGATGATGAAAACGGCTATATGCAAATTCCTTTAGGCTATTCGCCTTTTCAGGAAGAAGGTTCTGAAGGGCTGACACAGTTTGCTGATGCGACTGGGGTAAATATTTTCACACTGGATTATTATGAAAATATGCCTTATGAAGCAGCAGCGGAAAGTATGCGGTATTATATGGCAAGTCAGGAGAATATTGAAGGCTTGCAGGGAAGTGTCACGACAGTCAACGGCTACAGTGCAAGACAGCTTTATTGTCATTTTACAGACGAAAATTTATTCTGGATTGTCTGGCTGATTGAAGACCCTGATAATCCGGATAACAGTTATCATTTATCTTTGCAGTGTGACCCTGAACATCAGAATTTAATTGCCTGTTCTTCTACCTTTCAAACTGTCAATGACTATCACGAGGAACAGAACACATGAAAAGAAAGTACTGGTTTGTCCTGATTGCCGGATTCTGTCTGCTGATTTCCGGCTGTTCGGAAAGCGTTCCGGAAGAAATTCAGGAAACAACTGTTCCCGTCACCGAAACGGAAACAGAAACCTTTCCCGAAACAACAGAAATTCCAATAACAGAATCTGAATCCGAAACACAGGATTCTGCCGAATACGCAGAAGAACGCAAGCTTATGGAAGATTTCTGCACGGAATTTCATGGGCAGTTAATAGCACCATATCCCGTTCTGATAGCAGAGAACACGCTTTATAATTTTGAAAATGAAGCGGAATGGCTTCTGTATGAAGCCGAAAAGTTTCCGGAAAGAATACTCGGCACTATCACTTCCGAAGAAGATTTAATCACAAAAGTCAGACCGCTTTTTATCGAGAAAGAAGGAGAAGACTATATCCATCGTATCGAATCGGATTATGTTGATGTGGACGGCGTGAAAATGAAGTATGAAAGAATGTATCCGCCGTACGGAACGGAATATTACGAAAAATTTGATATATGGTACATTCAGACTAACGCACCGATGGGAACAAGAGAAGACGGTGTCATGTTCGCAACACCTGCACAGCCTCCGTATTTTCTGATTCGGGGCAGTGATGGCAAGATTATGGGCTATTTTTGAATATAATAAAAAATCTCCCCTGAAAAATCAGGGGAGAAATTTTTTATACAAGAACGAATTCGCCGTTCTGATAGTCAATATTATTTTTGCTTAAAGCTAGTATGATTTTTATTTTTCAGGACTTTAATTGCGTGTTCAATTAAAAGAAT
>CADBOP010000185.1 GCA_902796255.1 uncultured Ruminococcus sp. | reverse complement strand
GGCGTTCTAACCAACTGAACTACCAGGCCATTTTTAAGTGGGAGCTACAGGGCTCGAACCTGTGACCCTCTGCTTGTAAGGCAGATGCTCTCCCAGCTGAGCTAAGCTCCCACTGTTCGCTGGCGCAAGTCTGTTTTAAGTTTTTGTTCTTTCATCCTTGCGACTATTACAGTATATCACACTTTTCAGTATTTGTCAACACTTTTTTTCAAAAAAATTTGAGTTTGTGAAAATCGTACAAGCTAATAATCAAATTTATTGTTGAAAGTTGTTGAATCAATTCAATTCAGACCGTTCATTCCGTATTTAGAAAACAGATAAAGAATATCCAGATAGAGTGCATGGTGTTCAGGTTTCTGCAAATCGGGGTCAGTTTTAATCAGATACTGAGCCGTCTCCTGTACATCATGCAGCATTTTGGTATCAGTCAGCTTCGCAAGCTTGAGCGGTGGCAGACCATGCTGCATACTGCCAAAGAAATCGCCCGGCCCTCGGAGCTGCAAATCTGCTTCAGCTACCTGAAAGCCGTCTGTTGTACTGCTGAGTAATTTCAGACGGGCACGGGCTTCTTCTGTAGGATGGTCAGTAATCAGGATACAATAACTCTGGAACGAGCTTCTGCCGACACGCCCCCGCAGCTGATGGAGCTGAGAAAGGCCAAAGCGTTCTGCATCTTCAATCAGTATAACAGTTGCATTGGGGACATCTACACCGACTTCCACAACTGTTGTACAGATAAGCACATCAATCTCATGTGCATGAAATTTTTTCATAGTTTCTTCTTTTTCCGGTGCGGTCATCTGCCCATGCAAAATTGCAACACGCCAGTCTCTGAGCATAGTATCTTTCATCCGTTCTGCATAGCCGGTAACGGCTTTTAAATCCAAATCAGAATCTTCACTTTCAGCGATAGCAGGGCAGACAATATAAGCCTGCCGGCCGTTCTGCAATTCTTTTATCATAAAATTAACAGCTCGCTGTCTTAATTTTCCGGTCACAGCGAAAGTCTGTATAGGCAGTCTGCCGTTAGGCATTACATTCAGAACAGAAACTTCCAAATCTCCATAAATCATAAGTGCGAGTGTTCGGGGAATAGGTGTCGCAGACATTACAAGCTTATGCGGTGTTCCGCCTTTTTCAGCAAGAGCATTTCTTTGTGCAACTCCGAAACGGTGCTGTTCATCTGTGATGACAAGACCTAATTTATGATATTCCACAGCTTTTTGAAATACAGCATGTGTGCCGACAATCACCTGCACAGAGCCGTCAGCAATTTCTGCATAAGCAGCTTTCTTTTGTTTTGCAGAGAGAGAGCCTGTCAGGAGTATGACACGGATTTGCAGGCCTTCCAGAAAGCCTGTAAGGGTTTTATAATGCTGTTCTGCTAAAATCTCTGTAGGGGCCATCAGAACGCTCTGACAGCCGTTACAGGCACAGAAATAACAGGCAGCCGCAGCGACAGCAGTCTTACCGCTTCCGACATCGCCCTGCAAAAGACGATTCATAGGCGAGTTGCCCGACATATCTGCAATTATCTCCTGTATTGCTTTTCCCTGTGCAGAAGTCACAGAAAACGGCAGACTGTCAAAAAACGGCTGCATATCAATTTTCTGCATAGGGTATTCTGTTTTTTTATCGGCCTTGCATTTGAGCAGATACAGCCCGAGCTGAAGCCGGAGCAATTCTTCAAAAGCAATCCGGTGTCTGGCTTCTTCAATCACCTCCAGAGATTCCGGATGATGTATCATATGCAGGGCTCTGGGCAGAGTCATCAGCTGAAATTTTTCCCGCACCGCAGAAGGCAGCGTTTCAAAAGGCATTTCATCCAGAACTTGCAGGCATTCTTTGATATTTGTCCTGACCATAGGGCTTGTGAGGCCTGTTGTCTGGGGATAGACAGCTTCAATAGGATTTTCAATATCTTTCAGCAGCTGCGGATTCTGGATGTTATATCTGTTTTCGTTCAGGTTGCTGATAATTTTCCCATACATGATATAGCTCTCTCCTGTTTTGAGAGCTTCAAAAGTAAATCTCTGGTTAAAAATCACAATTCCGAGCGGTGTGCCGTCTTCATCGACAGCATCCGCACGGAAAATCTGCATACCCCGACTGCTGTAGACCGGATTTTTTTTTGCTGTGACAGTTACTTTCACGACATTCTGCATATCCACAACAGCATCTGCCACAGCCACAGGCTCACGGTAATCTTTATAAGCTCTGGGCAGGTAATATAATAAATCATAAGGAGTCAGCACACCGAGTTTCTGATAAATTTTCAATCTTGTCTTACTG
This sequence comes from uncultured Ruminococcus sp., assembly GCA_902796255.1. GTDB lineage: Bacteria > Bacillota > Clostridia > Oscillospirales > Ruminococcaceae > UBA3855. The sequence continues at coordinate 415 of CADBOP010000185.1, read as the reverse complement.
ACACTTTTCAGATTTTCGATTGACTGGAATAATTTTGTCATGCTGTACCTCCTGTTCTGCAATATTTATTTTATTCAGCAGCAATAATATAATAATATACAGGCTGACCGCCGTTGACCAGCATTACTTCAATTCTGTCACCAAACTTTTCCTGTACTTTTTCACAGAGTTGTGTAGCTGTTTCCTCGTCCACATTTTCACCATAAGTAATAGTCACAAAACCGGTATCTCCGTGAACAAGTTTTTTTGTCAGCTTATAAGCCGCATGATTCAAATCTTTATCCGTGAAAGCAAGCTTGCCGTTTTCGAGTGCAAGCACTTCACCCTGTCTGATTTTATGGCCTTCCAGTTCAGAATCACGGGCAGCAAATGTAATCTGTACCGTTTCCACTCTTTCAAAAGCTTTTGTCATAGC
>CADBOP010000184.1 GCA_902796255.1 uncultured Ruminococcus sp. | reverse complement strand
TTCTAAGATTTTTCATAATTTCGCATCCTTTCCGTGTGTGAATTTTATCTATTATAACATATTTTATAAAATAAGTCAATTATTTTTCAAAAAGCAAATTTTATATTAAAAATTTAAATTTTTGTTCATAATTAATTTACAAATTTTGACCAAAAAATATTGAAATTTAATCCAAAATATGTTATAATATATATAACATTAAACGTTTAAGACATGCATGAAACTAAATTTAAAAACTTTTTCAAAAGGAGGATTTTTATTATGACTTTCAAAAAACTTGCCGAACTCTTCACCGCTGCTATGATGATTGCAAATGCCTCTGCACTGCTTCCGGCCTCGGCAGAAGATACTGTCCTGCACAATGCCGGATTTGAAAACGGTACAGATGGCTGGTCAAGTTTCGGCGGGCCGTCCGTAACCAGCAGTTCTGTGACTGCTCACGGGGGTACAAGTGCCCTGTTCATTTCCGGCAGAAATGACAGCTGGCAGGGTGCTGCACTTTCCAGCCTGCTACAGGCCGGAAAAACATATCAGTTCAGTGCATGGGTATTTTCTCAGACTTCTGATACCATTCAGCTGACACTGAAATATACAGACGGTTCTGGGAATCCCCAGTATAAAGGCATTGGCAGTGCAGATTCTGCCGGTGCATGGGCTGAAATCAGTGCAAGCTATGATATTCCGGCAGATGCTACTGATATTTTAGTATACTTCCAGACTGCTTCCGGCACAAATGATTTCTTTGTAGATGATGTTGTTATCAAGGGCGAAGCCGGCTGGAGTACAGAAGCTCTGGACAAAACACCTTTAAAAGATGTATATGCACAATATTTCAAGATTGGCTGTGCAGCAACACCCTCAGAGATTAACACTCCCATTTCACAGGATATTGTCAAGCATCATTTCAACAGCCTGACCCCCGGAAACGAACTCAAGCCGGATGCGGTTTTAAATCAGGCAGGCTCTCAGGCAAATGGTGACAACGTAACACCGGCAATTTCTTTCGATGCTGCAAGATATACCCTGAAATTCTGCGAAGAAAATCATATTCCTGTCAGGGGACATGTACTCTGCTGGTACAGTCAGACACCGGACTGGTTCTTTAAAGAAGGTTTTAAAAGTGACGGGCAGCTGGTATCGAAGGACATTATGAACCAGAGACTGGAAAATTATATCAAGGCTGTTATGAGCCAGATAAAAACAGAATTTCCGCATTTAGATATTTATTGCTGGGACGTTGTAAATGAATGCTATATGGATGACGGCTCACTTCGTCCGGCAGGTACAAACCCGAAGAATCAGGAATCTTACTGGTCTTTGATTTATGGTGATAATTCCTATATTGAGAAGGCTTTCACCTATGCCAGACAGTATGCTCCGGAAGGTACAAAATTATTCTACAATGATTTTAACGAATACATTCCGGCAAAGCGTGATGCTATTTATGACATGGTATCTGCTCTGAAAGAAAAGAATCTGATTGATGGTATTGGTATGCAGTCTCATCTTGATGTAGGTTATCCGGATGCTAATCTGTATAAGCAGTGCATTGAAAAATTCAATCAGTTAGGTCTGGAAATTCAGGTAACAGAACTGGATATTACAGATTATGACAATGGTGCAGACTCCGCAAAACAGGTACAGGCTTATCATGATATTGTAAATACGATTGTAGAAGAGAAAAAAGCTGGTGCAAATATTACTGCTCTGGTATTCTGGGGTATTACAGACGGAACAAGCTGGAGAAGCACCGGTGCTCCGTTGCTGTTTAACAGTGATTATTCTCTGAAACAGACTTATAAAGAAGTAGAAGCCCTGATTCCGGAATCTGAATGGGGGCAGTCAGAAACAGAAGAAATCACAGAATCAGAATCTGAAGAAACAGAGACTGAAGAAATCACAGAATCAGAATCTGAAGAAACAGAAACTGAAGAAATTACAGAATCAGAATCTGAAGAAACAGAAACTGAAGAAATTACAGAATCGGAATCCAAGGAAACAGAAAAAAATGTTTCAGTTTCCAAGCTTGGAGATGCTACTCTTGATGAGGCTGTCAATATCGTGGATGTAATTGCTGTGAACAAGGCAGTATTCGGAAAGGAATCCCTTTCTCCCGAAGGCTTGGCAAATATAGATTTCAACAAGAATCAGAAAGCAGATTCTGATGAATCTCTTGCTTTGTTGAAATATATTGTTGGTCTGGTGACAGAAGAAGATTTACGAAATTTTTAATTAAATATATTTCAAAAAAATCCGGCACACTCGCTGTGAGCGTGCCGGATTTCTTTTTTATGGAATCGGAAATTCAGAAGCTTTCCGAATACCAACAATTAATTTTAAAATATTCAGCGAATCTGTAGAATCTGCTGTCTTATTCTGGTCAACATCAGCATTGATTTTTCCTTGGGCTGTCAGTGTTTCCTTGCCGAAAACAGATTTGTTCAGCGTGATGACATCAAGAATATTCACTGTGCCGTTGCAGTCAGCATCTCCCCAGTCAGCTTCTGAAACGGGCTCTTCTGCTTCGCTGCCTTCCGGCGGTGTACCCCAGACAAGTTCGTTATCCACATACATTGTGATACCGTCTGTCAGTTCCGGAGCTTCATTGAGTTCCTTGCCGATTTCTGTTGCTGTACGGATAGCATTTCGGCTGTAGTCATTAACAGAATCCCATATGAAAGTATATTCAGAATTCTGTGTGGTGTCCATCAGGGCGAACTGTATCTGCAAATCGCCATAGAACTGATAATCTTTCCAGCTCAGTTCCAGATAGCAGTCACCATCATCGTTATACTGGACTAAATTATAGTCTACAGCATATTTTCCGTCTGAATTGGATTTCATCTCGTCATAGTCCGGACGGATTTCAATATTATCCAGCGTCTGTCCGTTCTTGAGCAGTTCAGAAATATTGAAATAATATCTGACTTTGATATCATCCAGATATCTGGGCGGCTGAGAACTTAAATTTGCAATTTCAATCAGCACTTGTGTTGCCATGTTGTCTTCCTGACCCACAGCAGCTTTCAGGGTAAATTCTGTGATTTTTCCTTTCAGGCTTTCTTCGGACGGCGGGAAATTTTCTTCCGGCTTGTCGCCGTTTGCTTTTCCATAATAATTATAGAGTCCGGCACATGCACCAACAAATCCGGCATTGTAATCGACAGCAACTTCGTTATAGATATAATCTTTTGTCTGGTCTCTGTGCCAGTCATCTGCATCAGGGCCGCCGACCAGTGCTCCCCAGAGGACATGTGTCTGGTCTTCGGGGTCATCCATATTCAGAGTTGTTGAGCCGTGAGCTGCTCTGTGGTGGGGGTGACAAGCACCCTTTTCCAAATCATAGCCGACAATATAAGAACGGTTCATCGGGTTATTGCCCATGATATATTCCATCTGGCCTTTTGACCACTCAACAAAAGTCATATCGCCTGTTTCTTTGGCATAGACCATTGCTTCGAGCTGTGCAGCCGTATCATATCTGGCCGAGCCGTAATCGTTCAGCATAGCAAATCCGGCAGGGGTCTTTTTCAGCCATGCACCGTCCACTTCGGGAAGGTCTTTGATTTTGTCAGCTGTAATGCTTGTGTTCCATATTTCGTCATCTGCACCGAAATATTTATGTCCTGTCACAGCAGCAGGAAGCCCTGTTGCTTTTTTAGCATCTTCCGGTGTCATACCCGACCAGAATTCCAGATTCCAGCGGAAAATATACCAGTCACGGGAGCAGTTTGTAATTGGTGCGAGTTTTGCGAATACACCGCCCCAGACAGTATCCCAGCAGTGAACCCAGATATTCTGCCAGCAGTTGCCGGTATCTTTGATAATTCTCTTGAGATAGCCTGTATAGGGATGTGCCCCCATATCACCTGAGACAGTTTCGTCAACATGGATAATATCATCAATATAATCCCAGTCTTCTGTGCATTCATAGAGCCATACAGCAGCCCATGCCAGTTCGTCATAGTCATAGCTGGAAGTATAAAAACCGCCGTCATAGCCTAAAGAAGTAACAGTCAGGTCAGTATTTTCTCTGTCTTTGTTGATTTCGTCAGGGTTTTCTTCTGTGGGGTCAGTGGTTTCTTTTTCCTTGTCTTTTTCTTCCTGTGTCTTGACACCTTCGGAATGTGTTTTGACAGCAAATTCATAAAGTTTCAAAGCACCGTTCAGGCATTCCTGTGCATATTCAGGTTCGGTATCTTTAAAATTCAGATAGCTGACGGCAAGAGAAGCCGCTACACCGGCACACATATCAGAAGCAGGGGTTTCTTCAGTAGCGAAATAAGCGGGGCGGGCGAAGTCCAGAAGATTTTCATTCTGAAGTTCGGGGGTCAGCCAATAGTTGTGGTCAATGTTACCTTCTCCGACCTGATAGCAAAACGCCAATACATCGCCGTTTTCGTCATAATACAGGCATTTGAGGTAATAATCATTGAACCAGTGCAGAATATCTTCCACATGCCATTGCTGGCCTGCATCGACATAGGCATCACGGAATTCATAATATCCCCAGCCGAGTGTAGAAGCGGCATAGCTGCCGGGAAGGCAGAATTTCACGCAGTCACCGGCATCGTGCATACCGCCGGCGACATCGATAGTACCGTCACCATCGGGGTCAAGAATATCTTTGTGGGCATCAATAAATTCCTGTGACAGATTTGTTCCTTTTTTCTGAGCTGTCATGGGGATAAGCGGCACTTTTGCATCTTCGGTATGGCAGTCGCCACGCCATTCGAGATTACCGCCTGTGATACCGCCGCCGCATTTATTGGCGTCATAGAAATAAAGCGACAATTGCAGAGCTTTGGCAAAATTGACATCGACAGGCTCAATCGTTTCGGGAAAGATTTTTTCTTCTTTTTTGGCATCTGCTGCTGAGGCAGGGAGTGCAGATGTCAGCAATACGGCCAGACTTGCTGCCGAGGCCAGCAGTCGTCTGCCGAAAGCAGATTTCTTCATACGATAAATTCCTCCTTCTTGCTATTCCGGATAAGTATAATTCCATCCAGAGTTGACCATATGTAATATACTATACTTCTATTTTAATAGATTTTACAATCATTGTCAAGAGATTTTCACAAAAAAATATTTTTTTAAAATTCACAAAAATACACTTACGCTCTGTAATAATTTTCAACATTTTTTTAGTTCCTGATATTTTTTATTACTATTTGTATTTTCATTCTGTGATATTCCTGTGGAATTTGTGCATTCTGCATGATTTTGGTGAAAATTAAAAGAAAAACTCACGGATTTATAAAACTTTAAGATTGCTTTAAGCTTATGATTTTATAATATAACTGTAATCAAACAACAAGCGTTTAACAAAACGCTAACAAATCAGAAATATTTTAAAAATATCGCAGGTGTATCCTGAAAACAGAAATTCACAGTAAAGGAGTCTTGATTATGGCAATCAGTACATTTATGAGAAAAGAGCTTAAATACATGCTCGATATGGACCAGTACGAAGCCCTGCTTGAAGAAATTCATAAATATATGAATCCCGATAAATTCTGTGTCGGTGGCAAAGACTATGGTATTTATAATTTATATTACGATACACCGGATGACTACTTAATCCGCAACTCACTTGAGAAGCCGTACTATAAAGAAAAAATCCGTCTGAGAAGCTATTATTCTCCTGCGAATCCGGACGATAAAGTTTTTCTGGAAATCAAGAAGAAAGTCAACGGTATTGTAACTAAAAGACGAGTGACACTCACGCTTGCTGAATCTGATGCCTATATGCTGCACCGTCAGAAGCCTGTCGATTTGAGTAAATATATCCAGAAACAGATTTTCAGTGAACTGGATGTATTTATGAATACTTACAATGACATCAAGCCGAAACAGTACATCAGTTATCAGAGAAGTGCATTTTTCGGCAAAGAGGATTCCAATTTCCGATTAACTTTTGACCGTCAGCTGACGGAACGCAGATATGATTTATCTTTGAGCCTGCCGAGCTATGGGGCACAGATTATCGCTCCGAACCAGAGACTCATGGAAGTCAAGATTGCAGGTGCAATGCCGCTCTGGCTTGCAGATGCGATGACAAGACTGCAAATCAGAAGAATCAGTTTCTCGAAATACGGCACAGCCTACAAGAGATATGTCCGCCAGAAACTTTATGCAGAAGGCAAACTCCAGCAGACAACTGCCTGCTCACCGCTGAATCTGCACCCCAATATTATCCAGTC
>CADBOP010000183.1 GCA_902796255.1 uncultured Ruminococcus sp. | reverse complement strand
GATTCTTTATCTGTATCGGATTCGGATTCAGATTCTTTGTCTGTATCAGATTCGGATTCAGATTCTTTGTCTGTATCAGATTCGGATTCAGATTCTTTGTCTGTGTCGGATTCGGACTCAGATTCTTTGTCTGTATCGGATTCGGATTCTTTGTCTGTATCGGATTCGGATTCAGATTCTGTAATATCAGTGTCAGTACCTGTTTCGGAATCAGATTCTGTATTATCAGTGTCAGTATCTGTATCGGAATTAGATTCTGTATTATCAGTGTCAGTATCTGTATCGGAATCAGATTCTGTAATATCAGTGTCAGTATCTGTATCGGAATCAGGTTCTGTAATATCAGTGTCAGTATCTGTATCGGAATCAGATTCTGTTTCTTCTACGTCTTTCAGAGTGATATAAATAACTCTCTTTACGCTCAGAGTGCCTTCACCGCTTAATGTATCATAAGAAGCATCGCCACTTAATTCTACTTTCTTTTCAGTTGTAATGGTATCAACTTCTTTATCAGTAATGCCATCAGCCTTGAGCAGTTCATTGAAGTAGTCATAATAATAGCTTAAATCATCAATGTCATCAGGCAGAATGCATGTAGTTACACCTTTAGCACTGTAGTTGGAATAAGCTGCATCTAAAGTAACATCATGAGCCTGTGCAGCAAGATTAGCAATATCATCTGTAGTCACTTCAATTGCAGTGCCCTTTTTGTTGGCAATATCATTGAGCTGCTTCAGTGCTTCTGTGTACAGCTTCAGAACTGTGTTCTGATTCAGCAGTTCAGAAACAGTTTCCGGAACTTTGTTGACAGCCTTGCCAATCCGGCTTGTATCAGAAGTTCTTGCATCAGCAGCGTCCTGAAGCTTCTTCAGAACAGCATCATAGCTGTCTTCTGTATAGGAAACAGTTCTTGTAGAATCAATAGCCTTGTCAGCCTTATCGGTATATTTATCCAGCTTTACACCATAGTTGTCTACAAAATCATCAATAGCTACATTTAACAGATGTTCAGCATCAGAAACCTGAGTAGCTGCATAGGCATCACCAGCAGCAGCCTTTGCAGTATATTCATCAAGAAGATTCTGTGCAGCAACTTTCAGTTCTGCTCTGTAAGCTTCGATTTTGTTGTTCAGATATGCATTAGCTTCGTCAACAGTAGTAATTTCACCAGCATCTGTAGTAGCTTCTGCCTTGAAAGATACAGCCTTGTCGCTTTCAAGAGAAGCAGTATCAACTGTAATCTTGATAACAGCTGTGGAATTATCCAGTACATCAGAAGTAATATATTTCTTCAGTTCTTCTTTTGTAATGCTGGAATTTTCACCAACTACAACATCGATTACTTTATTTTCCAGAATATCTTTTTCAGCCTGTGTGAAAGCAATATTTGCTGTCAGAACAACGTCTGTGCCTTCTACTTCAGCTGTAACAGTAGTAGCACCCTTTACAATTTCAGTGTACCACTTGTCACTGTATTTGCCAAGCTGTGCAAACAATGCATCTGTATCAAGTTCCTGAACTGTGCCGTCCAGAGAGTTGAGAGCAGTTCTGAGCTGCTGATTCCAGATGGATTCTTTTTCATAAACTTCATATTTGCTAACTTCTGTGATAGGAGATGCTTTGCTGTCCTCTACCGGAACATTAACAAAGGTGTTGACATCGATTACATTTGTAACCGGTACTTTGTCTTCAGCGAAGGAAGCAAACAGAATAGTTTGGGACAAAGCAACAGGAACTGCGATTGCAGCAGCCATCGCTCTGTTCAGAAATGACTTCTTCATTGTTAGATTACCTCTCTCTTCTTTTGATTTTTTTTCACATTCTTCTCATGGTAGCAGGATAACTGGCTACACCGTGTGAACGCTTCTGAGAATACAGAATCGTTTTTATACTACATATTTTAGCACATTATTTCGAGATTGTCAATCCCCTGAAATCATTTTCTTTTAAAATATTGATGGAACAATCTTTATTTTTTTAGGGAATCTGCACAAATTTCTTGGATTTTATGACCGTTTCAGGCCATTTTTTCCAAGATTAGCATGATTTTTCAGAACACCGAAAGGCGGACAGATTTTTTTCTGTCCGCCTCGGTTCTGTAAGGAGAATATATATAAATTTTGGTGGAATTTGGAATTTAATCTTCCTGACGAACTTCCTGAAGTGTCAGGTTCACATCAAGGCTTTCACCAGCACGGAAAAGTGTGATTTTAATAGTATCACCGGCATTATACTGGTTCTTCACTTCGTTCAGTGTATCCATGTTTGGGGTTTCCGTGCCTTCTACAGCTGTGATAACATCGCCCTGACGGATACCTGCATCATAAGCAGCACTGCCCTCTGTAACACTGTAGACAAATACACCCTGTGGCATGTTCAGCCGTTCTGCATCAGATTCTGTAACTGTTACACCAGTAATGCCAAACTGCGGCCGGCCGGTCACATAGCCGTTATTGATTAAATCTTCAATAATTTCCTTGGCATCAGTAATCGGAATCGCAAAGCCCAGACCTTCTACGCTTGCACTGCCATATGTGGAGGACATCTTGGCAGAATTGATGCCGACAACCTGACCATAGCCATTCAGCAGAGGGCCGCCGGAGTTTCCGGAATTAATAGCAGCATCTGTCTGAATCAGAGTCATGGCTTTTTCATTGATAGTGACTTCACGGTTCAGGGCTGAAACAATACCACATGTGACAGTGTTCTGAAGTTCAAAGCCAAGCGGATTACCAATGGCAACAACCATTTCACCAACTCTGAGGTCGTCACTGTTGCCAAATTCAGCAGGTGTGAGACCTGTAGCATCAATTTTGAGCACTGCCAAATCAGTCTCAAGGTCATAGCCGACAATCTGTGCATCATATTCTGTTTCTGTATCATCTGCCATTACTACGCTCACACTGACAGCCTTGCCGCATTTATAATCAGATTCGTTGTCATAAATGCAGTGTGCATTGGTGATGATATAGCCGTCTTCACTCATCACAATGCCAGTACCTGTACCCGTTACCTGCTGTGTCTGACCGTCTTCGTTTCCGCCGCCGTAGTTATAGAAGCCAAAACCCCAATAGCTCTGTGTGGGTGCAGTGTATTCAAATTTTGCACTGATGCCCACTACAGAAGGCATAGCCTTTTCCGCAATATCCGGAATACTCAGTGCCCCTTCCGGAGCAGCCATATTAATCCAGTTTGCAGTGGAGTTTACTGCTGCAACGGAAGAAGAACTGCTTTCGGAGGAAGTCTGTGAAGAAACTGTGCTGTCAGTCAGGCTGCTTGCATCACGGGTAATTTCTGCATCACTTTCAGAAGAAGTCCAGTTGGAATCGCTTTTCCCGAAAAGTTTGTACATCTCGATAGAAGAAACGGAAACAATTGCAAGTGCAGCAACAGCAGCAATGAATTTCAGGAATTTTTTACCACCATTGTTTTTATTCTGGTTCGGGTCAGAATTGAGGTTTACATAATTGCTCTCATTCGGAGCGTTATAGAAATCATTATAACCAGATTCGCTGTTCTGGGAACGGTACATATCTTCATAATTGTTTTTATTATTATTTTCTAACATGATATTCAATCCTTTCAGTTTATGATTATCAGCGTTCTGCTGATGTTTGTTTTCTGTTTACAATTATTATTATACTCCGGAATGTGATAATTTGATGACAGAAAATCAAACAGAATATGAAAGAATGGGGCAATTTGTGAGGAAATCGCATGGAAAAAAGCAGCCTTTTCTGTGAAAGGCTGCTGTAAATTCATAGCAGTGATTAGAAATCCGGTGCAAGTAAATCAGGGTCAGCAAGTTCTGTATCTGTCGGCTGTGTCGGGTCGGGGTCGGCAAGTTCTGTGTCTGTCGGCTGAATGGGGTCGGGGTCAGCAAGTTCCGCTTCATCTGCTTTCCGGAAAGTATAGGTTTTCCCTGAACCGACAGAAGCAGCATAAGCTAAAATCTGGGCTGCATCAAGAGAATCTGCAATGCCGTTTTCGTCTACATCTCCGCCCTTTAACTGGTCGGCTGTGAAAACAGCTCCCAGACCAGAACCAATATTCGCTGCATGACGAAGCACTTCAGCAGCATCAGAAGCATTGATTTCTTTATCGTCATTAATATCGCCCATTCTGGAAAGTCCGGAGGCCTGAATCACAGCCTCTGCAATCCATGCATGGCCGGCAGCTGTAGGATTCAGATTAAGCTGGTATAAATTTGTATATTCATAGGCTTTTCCTGCAAATCCTGAAAAAACATCCACTGCAATACAATTGTCCTGTTCTTCTGCAAACTGCTGAATATGAGTATTTAAATATTTGTTCAGTGTAGTCTTTGCCGGATTCATAATGGAATTATATGCATTTTGCCTTTTGACAGAAAGTGTACTGTAAAAATCAAGAGTGTCCAGCATGTTGTAATTTGTCTGCCAGATGATTTTAGCATGGGGATATTTGGAAAGTTCTGTATTAATAAGCTGAATGTTTTCTCCGGCAGAAACCTGATTTATCCTGATAGCCGCAGCCAGCTCATTGGCATAGGGAATCAGGTCGTTTTCATCGGTAAAGCCATAGTCAGCCAGTTCCGCAGAAAATACATCTGTAAAAGCCGCAAAGCCGAACTGTGTCATAAACCCGTCAGTAGTTTCCAAAAATCTGTCCATAATATCATGCTCGCCGATGTTAATTAAAATAACATCTGCATGGGAAAGGGCATCTTGTACCTGTGTGTCAGAAAGACAGGTCAGAATATCCCCTGTCGTATAATCATCTTTTGCAAAATTCTGAACCTGAATATTAGTATAATCTTCTATCAGATTCACATAGGATTTCTCACCTTCTGCAAGCCCTGCACCGGTAGCAATACTGTCACCAAGCACAACAATTTTCTGCACATGTTCACCATGTACAGTCAGCAGGGCACTCTGACAGGAAAGTACCATCACAGCAGCAGAAACAGCGGCTAACGATTTCATATTTTTTTTCATAATAAACCCTCCGTCTTGATAGTAAACAAATTGCTTTGTAGTTTTATTTTATCTGATAACAAAATGATTGTCAAGAGAAAAAAACTGCCATTTCAGGATACTAATTCTTCTGTTTCAGCATGACATAAGCCACAACCAGTGTCAGCAGGACAGAAAGCAAAGTAGGAAACCACGTGTCCGGTACAGGCAGATGTGCCGTATTCATGCCGTAAAAACTGAAAATCATGGTAGGAATCGACATGATAATTGTAATAACAGTCAGCCGCCACATGACAATATTCAGATTATTGGAAATCACCGAGCCAAATGCTTCTACCATACTGGAAATGATACCCGAATAAATATTGCTCATCTCAATGGCCTGCCGGACTTCAATCAGAACATCTTCCAGCAAATCTTGGTCTTCGTCATAAAGCTTGATAGTTCTGCCCCTGAGCAGTTTTTCAATCGTCACTTCATTCGCTTTCAGAGATGTGGAAAAATAAACCAGTGATTTTTCCAGTTCCAGCATCTGGATAAGTTCCTTGTTTTTCATAGCTGAACTTAATTTTTGTTCCATAACATAAGAAGTCTTGTCAATTTGTTTCAGGTCCTGAAGATAGATAGCAGTGATTCTTAATAATAACTGCATAACAAATCTGGTCTTCATTCTCGTCTGTACGCCTTTTACAACACCGTCCGCCATGTCCCGCAACACCTGATTGTTTTTCAGCGAAATAGTAAATACATAGTCATTCGTGATGATAATTCCAAGAGGAACTGTATAGAACAGGATAGTTTCTTCTGTCTGGATTTCTGACATTGCCGTGTCGACAATAATCAGAGTCTGGTCATCTTCACGTTCAATACGGGAAGATTCTTCTTCATCAAGAGAAGAACGGACGAAACCGCTGTCAAGGCCATAGCCTTCAATAAGCTGCTGTACTTCCTGTGCAGTAGGGTCTGTCACAGAAATCCAGCATCCCGGAACAGGGGCTTCAAGCTGACGGACAAAGTTATCCTGTGTCTGGTAAAAATGAATCATAGAAAAAATACCGCCTTTCTGACAGACGGCTTTTTATCATAGGAATCATACAAACGCCGTCTGTGTGTTGAAATATTCCGCTCGCCCGAACGGGTCTGTACTCATAGTGATTTTCACCTCCGAAAAAATAAAAAAAGTTTTGCATAACTGCTTATATTATAGCAGATTTTTCATGCAAAGGCAAGTATTTTTTTTAATTTCTGAAAAAAGAGATAAAAAATTCCCTGCCGGAACAGGGAATTTTATATTTCATGTTATTTTACAGCATTCTGAATCGCTTCCAGAATTTCAGGAAAATACCACGTACAGTCCTCACGGTTCAGAATACCATAGCTGCCTTCGCCTTCGGCTTTGTTATTATCCCAGATAAAGCAGGGAATCCCTCTCTGGGCAGCAGCCTGAATATAATACTGATAATAAGCTGCACGGTCGGCAGTATTGTCTTTATTTTCTGCACCAAATTCGCCGATAATAACCGGAAGCCCTTTATCTATAAAACGATGTTTCAGCGAATCAAATTCATAGTCTAATTCTGCTTTGTCAGCATCTGTGAAATCTGTAGTTTCTTTGAATTCATAGCTTGAAAATTTCCATGGTGCATAATTATGAATCGAAAGAATCAGATTGTCATCGTCCGGAACAACAAGCCCGTTCAGAGAATTTTCTGAGATAGAGGCGGCCTGCGTTGTGATAACCAGTGTCCGCATACCGTTATTGCCGCCGGATTTCCGGATAGTGTCTACAAATGCCTGTAACAGATGATTGATAACGTCCCTTTCTTCAGCAGTACCCCCTGTCCATTCATCTGTGCTATTGACAATACGGGGCTCATTAAGGCCTTCAAATAATAGTTTTGTATCATAGTTTTTAAATCGCTCGGCAATCTGTGCCCAGATTTTTGTATATTTTTCCGTGACCTCTTCTTCTTTGTAATAAACAGGTGTCAGCCATGTATAGTCATCATGATGCATATTTAAAATAGTATATAACTGGTTGTCCATTGCATAGTCCACTACTTGCTGTACCCGTTTGAGCCATAAACTGTCAATATTGCCTTCATTGTCAATATGGTCAGTCCACGAAACAGGAATCCGGACAGCATTGAAACCAGCCGCCTTGACAGTATCAATCATTTGTTTCGTGGTTTTCGGGTTGCCCCATGCAGTTTCAAAATCAGATACACTCCATGTAATATTATAACAGTCAAGAGAATTTCCCAGATTCCAGCCGATTTTAATATTATCTGCTATCTTCTGTGCATCATCATTCTGGTAAGCAACCTGAATCTCTTCTGCATCAGACAGGCTTGCAACAGTCCCTCCTGAACCATAACTGTACCGTACTGTGATTTTATCCATAGTAATCTGTTCAGATTCGCTCCAGAAATAACAAAATTCAATTTCTGTATCCTGCGGAATCTGGTTTTTAATTGCCTCTGGAATCAGCCATGTGACAGAAGCTTGTGTATCATCTGTAATAACAGAAAATGTCTCGCTTTCATACCACTCATCCTGATTTAATTTAATCCGGAAACCTGCATTTAATTTTCCCAGTGGTGCAGCTGCATGAATATCCGCAGTAACTGCCTGCGGAATGCCGTCTGTTTTCAGTAAGTCTTTCAGCCGGAACGGCAGTGTGTTCACAGTAGTATAATCCATTGCCTGCCGGACGTCCAGCGAAACTGTATTATCTACAGGAAGCTCGGCTTTTCGAGTATAACAACAGGTGACATATTTCAGATTTACATTTTCAACATCACCCCACCAGTAGCCGATTTGAATCTTCCCTGTCGGATTGATATGCTCCTGAATTTCCGCCGGAACATCCCACACAACTTTGACATAGCTGCCGTCTGCCTTTATATTGAAATCCTGCGACTGATACCAGTATTCATCTGTGGCAGCCTTGCAGGAGGCATCCACTGAAATTCCGCATCCGCCCTGATATGTGCCGATATTCCCGTCTGCATCAAATTCAAATATGAATTTCTGAACGGTATCTCCTTCAAGAAGAAAATCACTCAGCTGGACAGGATAAATTTTATTCGTATCATGATTCAGAGTCACATCAGTATAATCTTTCTGTGTACCGGATTGAAACGAAATGGTTTCTCTGGGACTGATATGTTCTGTAGCCGGTGGTTCTGTTTCAGCAAGAGGGGCAGCCTGTGCCTCTGTGACGGACAAAGCTTCTGTTGTGTCCTGTGTTGTGATAATCTGACTGGAGGTATCTTCTGTCTGTGAATTTTGTGTATTTCCTGCACAGCCTGTCAGACAGGCACAGGCCGTCAGTGCAGACAATAATAAAGCAGTAAGTTTACGGAATTGCATCAAAAAAGAACTCCTTTCCAAGTATGAACTGACTTAATTATAGCACATCTTTCACAGAATTTCCACAGATATTTGAAATTTTTTGATTTTTTTCAATTTGCATAAAAAATGTGCACTTGATTTGTACAAAATGCAGAAATTTATAAAAATGCTATTTTTTTCAAAAATGATAGTGCTTTTTTATATAAAATATGATATAATAATTTCATGGTCTATTTTGTCATAACACCCCATAGATTAAAAAAGTACAGCCGGTTCTCCCCAGAGAATCAGGCTGATTTTCAAAATTTGAATGAAGGAGAGTGTATCAGATGAAACACCCGATTATTACAATTGAAAGAGAATATGGCAGCGGCGGCAGTGTTGTCGGAAAAAGAGTCGCCGAAAAATTGGGAATCCCGTTTTATAATCACGAAATACTGGAAATGGCTGCGGAACGGCTCGGTGTGCCTGTTTCTAAATTGGAAGGTGCAGAAGAATCCTCACCCAAAAGCTTTTTATATACATTGTTGCTGAATTCTAATCCCGCTCGGACAATGGAAGATAATCTCCCTGTCTCCGATAAGTTATATATCACAGAAACACAGATTATCAAAGAACTCGCCGAACAGGGCAGCTGTGTGATTGTCGGCAGATGTGCCAACTGGATTCTGCGGGATAATCCCTATAAATTCAGTACATTTATTTATGCCCCCAAAGCATTCCGCCTTCGGTTCGCCCAGAAAACGTATCAGGTGACAGAACGGGAAATTGATACCCTCCTGCCGAAGATTGACAGCCGCCGTGAAAAATTTTATAATATCAATACCGGCGGAAACTGGCATGATAAAAATAATTACAGCCTATGTATTAATACAGGCTTTATGGGAATTACCGGAGCAACACACCTGTTATATCATACCGTCAGAGGAATTCCCGACCCCGAATTCCGTCAGGAAGAGGAAGTATCTTGAGAATTTCTTTTGATTTGGATGATACACTGTTTATCAGTCCAGAAAAAATAAAAGCCGAACCAGAACTGAAATTTCCGTTTTCGGTCATTTATCCGGACAGACTCAGAGCCGGAACAGTTTCCCTGATGCAGTATCTTCACGATACCGGAAATGAAGTGTATATTTATACTACTTCATTCCGGTCAGAAAGATATATCCGGAATCTGTTCCGGCATTATCATATCCGGATAGATGAGATTATCAACGGGGCAAGACATGCAAAAGAAGTACAGGGAAATAAAGCCGAAGCCATGCCGTCAAAATATCCGTCACATTACCGGATAGATTTGCATGTCGATGATGATATATCTGTTCTGGAAAACGGGAAGTATTACGGATTCAGAGTTTATCTGATTCAGGAAAATGATATGCACTGGACAGAGAAGATAATAGAACAGGTTCAGAAAAGAAAGAAAACTTCGTTTGCCTAATTCCGGTCACAAAAACAGAATTTCTGCATATCCTGCAATAAAGGAGTGATGCAAATGAAAAGCAATAAAATCGTCATGGTGGCAGGCGGTGACTTGCGTTATGGCTATACCGCTGCGGCACTGGCAGAAAAATTTGAAACCTATGCTGTCGGTTTTACCCGTCAGATGATTCCGGAACAGGTGCATTTAGTGGAATCCCCTGCGGACGGCCTGCCAATGTGTGATATTTTAGTTCTCCCTATGCCCGTTTCTGATGATGGCGTATTAATAAACGCACCATTCAGCCAGAGCAGTCTTTCTCTGAAAGGTCTTATCTCCAGACTGAAACCAAATGCAATTGTACTGGGAGGAAAATTCGGCAAATCACAGGCCTTGTTTGAAGAAGCCGGAATCGAAACTGTCGATTACTTAGCCTGTGAGGAGCTTAGCATCAGAAATGCCGTTCCGACAGCAGAAGGTGCTGTGCAGATGATGCTTGAAGAAATGCCCTGTACTATCTACGGAAGCAAAGTGCTGATTTTAGGCTTTGGCAGAATCGGAAGCCGGTTGGCTCTGATACTCCATGCAATGGGTGCAGAAGTGACTGTCGCTGCCCGTGATGTCGTCAAAAGAGCACAGGCCGAAATGCTCGGCTGCCATAGTATCCCCTTTACAGAACTCGAAGCCTGTGCAGATAAATTTGACGTGATATGCAATACTGTACCCGCAAAAGTAGTCACAGAAACCGTACTGGAAAAAATCCGCAAAGAAACCCTGATTTTAGATTTGGCCTCCAAACCGGGCGGAATCGACTGGGATGCCGCACAGAAACTCGGCCGGTGCGTGGTCTGGGCTTTATCCCTGCCGGGGAAAACTGCCCCCGTCACGGCCGGAGAGATTATCGCAAAAACAATTCTTCATATTCTGGAAGAAAGGAGAATTGCAGATGCATGATTTAGAAAATATCCGGATAGGATTCGCCATGACGGGTTCGTTCTGCACGTTTGAGCAGGCTTTTGCACAGGCGGAATATCTCGTTTCCTGCGGTGCAGAACTGCTTCCGGTAATGTCATGGAATGCTTCCGGAATTTCAACAAGATTCGGCGAAGCAGTCCAGATGCGGGAACGTCTGGAAAATATCGCAGGCCGAAAAGTGATTTGCAGTATCGAAGATGCTGAACCCATAGGCCCGAAACGTCTGACGGATATTATGCTTGTCGAGCCGTGTACATCAAATACAGCGGCAAAATTAGCATGGAGTATCACAGATACCCCTGTCACAATGGCTGTGAAATCCCATCTGAGAGGCCAGAAACCTGTAGTGTTGGCATTGGCCTCCAATGATTCACTCGCCGGAACACTTAAAAATATCGGGATGCTCTCCAATGCCAAGCAATATTATTTTGTCCCTCTCCGGCAGGATGATGCCGAGAAAAAACCAAATTCACTGGTGGCAGATTTTTCAAAAACAGCAGATACACTGATAAATGCCCTCAGTGGCAGACAGATACAGCCCTCTGTGATACAGATATGAAAAAACAGAATACCGGATATGAAAAAAGAGACAGTGCAGGCTGTCTCTTTTTTGATTGGATTTTTAAATATTTGAGATGAAAAACTGTATTGATTTCCGAAACTCCGGAATCTGATTGCATTTTATTTCAGATTATGCTATGATAAGATACAAGAGGTGTTTTGAAATATGGCAGGAATTGTATTAAATCAGGCAATTATTATGTTTATCCTGATATTGGTCGGAGCAGGCTGTTTTAAATTAAATTTGTTATCTAAAGAAAGTATCAGCCAGATTTCCGGTCTGGTTCTGAAAGTCGTGAACCCGATAGTGATTTTAATGGCCTATCAGAAAGAATATAAGCCGGAGCTGGTTCATAATTTAGGCCGGACTTTTGTTTTGTCACTGGTGTCTTATCTCATAGCAATGGCTGTGGCTTATTTGGGAATACCGGAAAAAGAAAACAGAGAAACCGTCATAGAAAGATTTTCCTGTATTTATTCTAACTGCGGATTTATGGGAATCCCGCTGGTTATGGCAATGTTCGGCTATGATGGTGTGTTTTACCTGACAGCTTTTCTGACGGTCTTTAATGCTTTGGTATGGTCGCATGGTGTGATGCAGATGTCCGGAGAAAAATCATTGAAATCTTTGGCAAAAGTACTGCGTTCTCCCGCAATTATTGCTATTATCATCGGTATGATACTGTTTTTCGCTCAGATAGAACTGCCCTCTGTAATAGCCGAAACATTTGAAGAAATCGGCAGCCTGAATTCTCCGCTTGCAATGATAGTCGCCGGAGCAACAATTATACAGACAGACTTGTTAAAAGTATTCCGGAAACCCAGAGTGTTTTATATCTGCTTCCTGAAATTATTGCTGATACCAGTATTGACTGTTCTGGCTTTTCAATTATTCCCTTATGATAAAACAGTCGAAATGACAGTGCTGGCCGCTATTGCCGCACCAAGTGCAGCTATCTGTACCATGCAGTGCCTGAATTATCACCGGAATGCAGCCTATGCTTCAGAACTGTTCGGCGTGACTACCCTCTTTTCTATCGCTACAATGCCTCTGATGATGATAATATACGAATCTTTACTATGAAATATGTAGAAAATCAAGATGCAATTTTATGCAGAAAGCACAATTTTTCCGGATTTTCTGCTTTCTTAAATAAAAAACTCTTGTAATTTATACTCAAATCTGCTATAATCTAAATAAGCATACTGAAAAATTTAAAACTATTAATTTGGTGTGCATAACTTTTAAGGAGGAATTATTTTATGAGTTATAAGAAGATTACATCTGCTTTAATGGCACTCGCTATGGTTGCAAGTATGTCGGCAGTTGCTGTAAACGCAGAAGAGGCAGATGCTGATGCACAGGCAGAAACTCTTGCAGCACAGGAAGAAACACAAGCACCTGAACCGGTATATGTTCCGGACAATACAGAACAGGAAGATAACAGCTCCGAAGAAAATAATGAAACAGAAGAACAGCAGCAGGAAACCGTTGCTGAAGAAGAAACTGAAACATATGCAACACAGACCACTACTGCAATCTATACCACATACACAACAGCCGCTACGACTGCTGCAATAGACCAGGGAACAACAACTGCTGCAATAGACCAAGGAACAACAACTGCTACTACTACAGCTACTACAGCTGCTACAGAAAAAGTAACAGATAAGCTTGCTGCTCCGTCTCTGGGGGAATTTAAAATCTCCAGCGTAGAAGGTGCAGACGGTACAAATGCTGTGATTTCATGGAATGCTGTTTCCGGTGCAGACGGCTATCAGGTATATAAAACAAGTGTAGATGCTTCTGAACCGGATATGCCCACTTCTTATGCATTCGATGTAAAAGGCACTTCTTATCAGACAGCAGGTTCTATTGCCTACAAGGAAACTATCAAAGTAAGAGCTTTCCAGCTCGTAAACGGCGAAAGAGTATACGGCCCGTGGAGTACTTCCAAAACAGTTTACATGAACGGTATGAAGCCGGAAACAACTGCAACCAAAAAAGCAGCAGAAACTAAGGCTACTACAAAGGCTACCACTAAGAATACTTCCGGTAAAACAGAATCTCCGAAAACAGGCGACTCTGCAAATATTCCGGCCGTAGCAGGTGCTGCTTCTGCTGCATTGCTTGCCGGTCTTGCTGTAATGAAAAAGAAAAATGACTGATTTTTGTCAGGATAAATAATCAGAAAATAAACAGCATTCCCCCTGATTTTTTCGGGGGGATTGTTTTTAAAAAATTCAGGCTTGCTTTTTTTTCAGGAATGTGCTATAATAAATAAAATATGAAAAATCCGGTCGGGGAAAGGATGTGTACTATGCAGAGCGGCATCAGTAAATTAGACCTGAAAAGAATTAACAGAATGCAGGTGCTCCGCACAATATGGGAGGCAGGCCCCGTTTCCAGAGTCGATTTAGCACAGAAATTACAAATCACTCGTGCTTCTATTACGCAGATTACAAATGCTATGATTGAAGAAGGCATTCTGATGGAAATTGGCGAAGCCCCATATCAGAACCAGCAGGACAGTAAACTTCCGAAAGGCAGACGGAAAATTCTGCTGGATATCAATGCAAATTATAAATTCGTGCTCGGTGCTGTCATCAGCGAACAGGAAGTGACAGTCGGCCTTTGTACCATGCATATGGAAATTTTGGATAAGGAAAGTCTGGTCTGTAACGAGCATACAAGCCGCAAGGAAATTATTCAGTTTATTATTAATTCGGCAGAAAAAATGATGAGTGACAGCTGTCTGACCAAAAATGATGTACTCGGTCTCGGAGTCGGTGTGATGCCCATTATGATTGGCCGTATGCGGGTGTTTTATAAAGACGGTATTCTGGATTTTACAGAATTGATAAAAGCTTTGTCTCTCTTTCCGCAGATGCCCCCTGTGTTCTGCGGAAATGCAGTCTGGTTGCAGGCACTTGCCAATGCAGATTTGCAAAGAGGTACAGACAACGTCACTGCAAATCAGATTTATCTGCATTTAGGCAGTCATATTCATATTGCTTTGCTGAAATCTGAAAAAACTGAAAAAGATTATCTGACATACAGTTACCTGACAGAACGCTGTATTGTCCGCCCCAACGGCCGCCAGCAGGACGGCTATCCCGCCGGCTCAGTACGGGCACAGCTCTCTGTACAGGCTATGCAGGCAAGAATTGCAGAAGTCTACAGCAAAGAACGAACCCCGTTTTTGTATTCTGCCACAGATGGCTATATCGAACGGGTAACCCTCGACCAGATGTATCAGGCTGTTTCTTCAGGAGATAACCGCTGTGAAAGAGTAGTGAATGAAATTATGCAAGACTGGAGCGTGCTGCTGCATAATCTGGTCTGTTGCTTTCAGGCACAGCAGATTGTGCTGCATCATTTTGATTTGACAGAAAAAGGCTTTGCAGTATTTAAAAAATATGTCAAGCAGTTTTCCGGTGATGATATTTCAGAACGGCTCGTGTGCAGCAGTGTCGAAGGAAAAACAGATTTTCTGGGTGGCTGTTCGCTGGTGCTTCTGAAAAATTTTTATATGAACGGCGGTATTCCGGAACAGAGTATTGCCAGATAAAATAAAATAATAAAGGCAATGGAGCCTCATACAGTCTGTTTTGACAGACTGTATGAGGCTTTCTTGTTTTGATTATATTTATAATTTATAATTATGGAGGTTTTTAATTATGGAAGAACATCAGACAAAATATGTATTTGTTACCGGTGGCGTAGTCTCTGGTTTGGGAAAGGGAATCACAGCCGCTTCGCTCGGCAGACTGCTGAAAGCAAGAGGCTATCAGGTGACTATCATGAAACTTGACCCATATATTAATGTTGACCCCGGCACAATGAGCCCGTATCAGCACGGTGAAGTGTTCGTCACGGAAGACGGCGGTGAAACAGATTTGGATTTGGGTCACTATGAAAGATTTATTGATGAAAATCTTTCTGTAAATAATAATGCCACAACAGGAAAAATTTACTGGACTGTCCTGAATAAGGAACGCAGAGGCGACTATTTAGGCGGTACGGTACAGGTCATTCCGCATATTACAAATGAAATCAAAGAAAGAATTTATCGTGCAGGAAAAAATAGTAATGCCGATATTGTAATTACAGAAATCGGCGGTACAGTCGGAGATATTGAAAGTACTCCGTTTCTGGAAGCAATCCGCCAGTTCGCCGGAGAAGTCGGCAGAGAAAATGCAATGTATATCCATGTGACTTTGTTGCCGTTTATTTCCGGTTCAAATGAATTGAAATCCAAACCAACACAGCATTCTGTAAAAGAATTGCTGTCTGTCGGAATCCAGCCGAATATTATCGTCTGCCGGACAGAACAGCAGATTCCGCCCGAAGTCGCTGAAAAAATTGCCTTGTTCTGTAATGTCCGGAAAGCAGATATTATCCAGAATATGACCGCCCCGTCTTTATATGAAGTGCCCGTAATGCTGGAACAGGAAGGTCTTGCCAAAGAGGTTTGCTACCATCTGGGATTAATTAACCGTGGGCCGGATTTGGCCGAATGGATTGCCATGACAGAACGGCAGAATAAGGCCGAACAGGAAATTGTTATCGGCCTTGTCGGAAAATATGTCGCTTTGCAGGATGCGTATTTGTCTGTAGCAGAAGCCCTCCGGCATGGCGGAATTGTAAATGATACAAAAATAAAAATTCTCTGGATAGATTCTGAAAAAATTATACCCGAAACAGCAGAAGAAATCTTGTCCCCCTGTGATGGGATTATCATTCCGGGCGGATTCGGCGACAGAGGCATAGAAGGCATGATTGAAGCCATTCGCTACGGAAGAGAAAATAATATCCCTGTATTCGGTATCTGCTTGGGAATGCAGATGATGGTAGTCGAAACCGCCAGACACCTCGCCGGACTGACACAGGCAAATTCTTCTGAATTTACACCGGACGGCACACAGAATGTCATTGATATTATGGACGAACAGAAAGAAATTACAGAAAAAGGCGGTACTATGCGTCTGGGTTTGTACCCCTGCCGGATTGTGAAAAATACACGGGTTTCTGAAATCTATCAGGAAGAGTTGATTTATGAACGCCACCGCCACAGATGGGAATTTAATAACGCCTATCGCAAACAGCTGACAGAAGCCGGTCTGAAAATTGCCGGCCTTTCACCAGATGAAAAATTGGTGGAAATTATCGAACGGCCGGAACATCCTTGGTTTGTCGGTGTGCAGTTCCATCCGGAATTTAAATCCCGCCCCAACCGTCCGCAGAAATTGTTTGCAGATTTTATCAAAGCTGCTCTGAAGAGAAAATCTGACAAAATTTGATTTTTTCCTGCATAGCTATTGCAATTTTTTTGAAATTATGTTATGATAAAAGATATGAAAAAATTTTTTAAAGAAGGGATTTAGCTATATGAGCTCAGGAAAAATTGGTTTCGATAATGATAAGTATTTGAAAATGCAGTCCGAACATATCCGTGAAAGAATTACCCACTTCGGCGATAAACTCTATCTGGAATTTGGCGGAAAACTGTTCGATGATTACCATGCTTCAAGAGTATTGCCCGGATTCAGACCGGACAGTAAATTGCAGATGCTTTTGCAGCTCAAAGAAGAAGCAGAAATTGTGATTGTCATCAATGCCGGAGATATCGAAAAAAATAAAGTCCGTGGCGATTTGGGTATTACTTATGATGTGGATGTTATCAGACTATTCCATATTTTTACTAAAATCGGCCTGTATGTCAGCAGTGTGGTGCTTACCAGATACGAACACCAGCCCACAGCAGATGCGTTCCAGAGCCGTCTGGAAGCTCTTGGCGTGAAAGTGTATCATCATTATTCTATTAAAGGCTATCCGTCTAATCTGGAATTAATTATGAGTGACGATGGCTATGGCCGGAATGATTATATTCAGACCTCCAGAAAACTGGTTGTCGTGACAGCCCCCGGCCCCGGAAGCGGAAAAATGGCAACTTGTCTTTCTCAGATTTATCATGAGCATAAACGGGGTGTGAATGCCGGCTATGCAAAATTTGAAACTTTCCCGATTTGGAATCTGCCCTTGCGGCATCCCGTGAATATTGCCTATGAAGCAGCTACTTCTGATTTGAATGATGTCAATATGATTGACCCGTTCCATCTGGAAGCATATAATAAAACAACTGTGAATTATAATCGGGATATTGAAATTTTCCCTGTCCTGAATACAATGTTTGAAAGAATCCTTGGTGAATCTCCCTATAAATCCCCGACAGATATGGGCGTGAATATGGCCGGAAACTGCATTGTAGATAATGCTGTTGTATGCGAGGCCGCAAAAGAAGAAATTATCAGAAGATATTATACAGCATTGTGCGGCAGAAAAAAAGGTATCTCCACAGAAGAGGAGATTTATAAATTAGAATTGCTGATGAATCAGGCAGGTGTCAAATCAGCCGACAGAAAAGTTGTTGCCCCTGCCCTCGAAAAAGAAAAACAAACAGGTGAACCTGCTGCTGCAATGGAACTGCCGGACGGTACGATTCTGACAGGAAGAACCTCAGAATTGTTAGGTGCTTGTTCTGCATTGCTGCTGAATGCACTGAAACATTTTGCCGGACTGGAAGATTCTGTTCTGCTGATGTCGCCGCATGTCATCGAACCGATTCAGAATCTCAAAATTCAGCATCTGGGTAACCAGAATCCCCGACTGCATACAGATGAAACCTTGCTCGCTTTGTCTATTTGTGCCACAACAGATGAAAATGCAAAAAAAGCAATGGAACAGATTTCAAAACTCTGGGGCTGCGAAGTACACTCTACAGTAATTCTTTCAACAGTAGATGAAAGAATTTTCAAACGGCTTGGTGTAAATCTGACATGTGAGCCGAAATTTTCCTGAAATATCTGAAAAAAACAACCTCTCCGGAAGTAATTCCGGAGAGGTTATATATATATATGATTAATTTTCTACCCATGCAATCATCAGACCGCCGTCACCATAATGCGTTGTAGTACTGCAACCGCATCTTGTTGTGATAATATGATTGAAATCAGATACCTGATTAATCTGCTGCTGGCATTCTTCTATGATAGAATTGGGAATACCAGTGTGGCCTAAAAAGAAATTGGACTTGTCAGCATTTTTTACTTCTTTCAGAATATCAGTGATGAATTTGACAGAAGATTTATCCAGCTTGCCTCTGTAATTTTTTTTGACAAAAAAATAACCGTCTTCTATAGAAACAGTCGGCATCATGCCGAATGTAGAAAGAAAAAGATTCTGCCCGATGTTGATATGTCCGCCGGAATGAACATATTTCAGATTGCTGATTAATACATGCATTCTGATTTTATCTGCCAGTGCAGTGCAGGTCTGAATAATATTTTCAACAGTTTCTTTTTCTTCCAGCATCTGTGCAGCTTTCAGTACAATAGGCATACCCCCGATAGAATAAGCCTTGCTGTCAATAATATGCACTTTATTGAAGCTTTCAGCAGCAGAAGAGGCATACTCAAATGCTGAAGAAAGCTTTGCAGATGTAGAAATATGAATCACAGTATAGCCCATATGTGCAAATTTTGTAAAGAAACGGAATAAATCCTGTACAGTAGGCGGTGCAGTAACAGCTAAATCATTTTCTTTGTTATAATATTCGATAATATCATCAGGAGTAACACTGCCGTCATCAAGTGTTTCGTTTGCACCGAATTTAATAATAACAGGTAGTTTTTTAATACCATATTTCTGCACTATTTCAGGGTCAACATCAAGACCGCTGTCATAGGTAATCACAATTTTTTCTTCCACAAAAAAGAACTCCTCTCAAAAAAAAATTATGCAACAAAAATAAAGTCGCAATTTAATTTAAGTATAGCATATTTTTCATTATTTGTCAACTGCATGTTCATTGTGTGTTCACGACAAAAATATTAATTTTTTTTATAAAATATGAATAATAATTCCACAGGTGGGGAATAAAATAAAAAGCCTTTCCGGAATGCAGCCGGAAAGGCTCAGAAAAAATAGAATTAATCACCGAAGGAAATGCCTAAATCACGAGCTGTCTGTACTTCCTGCCCCTTCGGGTCAACAAGCTTTTTCTTGCCGGCAATATCTTCCAGTTTATTGGAAGTAACCTGCCCGTTGACATAAGCAACAGTACGGCCGAACTTTTCTTCAGCAATCAGCTTGGCTGCATGTACACCAAACTGCGTTGCCAGCAGTCTGTCATAGGCACTGGGTGAACCGCCTCTGAGCATATGGCCGGGAACACAGACACGGGCTTCAATGCCAGTATTGGCTTGAATCTGTGCAGCAATTCTTGCCGTGTCATTGCCGTTCTCAACATGATATTTCTCACGTTCTTTTTTCTTGAGTTTCGCAATTTCTTTGTTATTCACACCTTCTGCAACTGCTAAAATAGAGAAGGTCTTGCCTTTCTGGGCTCGCTTTACAACAGCATCACAAACTTTGTCAATATCATAAGGAATTTCAGGAAGCAGAATAATATCTGCACCACCCGCAATACCGGAATAAAGTGTGAGCCAGCCCGCTTTGTTGCCCATGATTTCACAGACAATAATTCTGGAATGACTGGCCGCAGTCGTGTGCAGCCTGTCAAGTGCATCTGTCGCAATGTCTACAGCAGTATGGAAACCAAATGTAACATCTGTACCATAAAGGTCATTATCAATTGTTTTCGGCAGACCAATGACATTCAGCCCATGTTCAGCCAGCAGATGAGAAGTCTTGTGAGTACCGTTTCCGCCAAGTGTCAGCAGACAGTCAAGCTTCTGCTTTTTGTAGGTGTCAATCATGCTCTGCACTTTGTCAATATTGTCCTCACCAATGACGGTCATCATCTTGAACGGCTGCCGCTTTGTACCTAAAATTGTACCGCCCTGTGTGAGAATGCCGGAAAATTCCGAAGGCTGCATATCTCTGCAAAGGCCATGAATCAGACCGTAATAGCCGTTGGAAATGCCGACAATCTGCACATTGTCTTCACCGAAGCGTTCATAGCAGGCCTTGACAACCCCTCTGATAGTAGCATTTAAACCGGGGCAGTCGCCGCCGCTGGTTAAGATTCCGATACGTTTTTTCATGTTGAGTTTCCTCCTTGATTTATAATATATTAATTTTTAATAATATTGCCGATATAAAGCAGTTCATCACATGCCCCCCAGTAACTCCACAGCAGCAGATGCTGTATGCCGGAAGGGTCAGTGAAAAATAATTTCCATTCTCCTGCATCACCCTGTGCCGTCCAGCAGTCATAATCCCAGTTCTTCCATGTGAATGGATAGAGTTGTACAGCATGTGGATTATGCGTTGTGAATGGTGCAAATAAATCAGAGTGAATGCGGGCAGGGTAATATTGATATAGTTCAGAAAACAGAATCACTTCCTGAACAGTAACAGAAACCCATGCACAGAAATCGTTTCTTGATAAAAATTTATCCAGATGACAGGTCACAAGAGCAGATTGTTCCAGTTCCTCAGGTGGTTCGCCGATACCATTGACAGAAGAACTGGCCGGCATAAAAAGCGTTTTGAAACAGTTGTCAGAAGTCAGACAAAACGGATGTCTGATTTTCAGGTATCTTTTTTCACCGGTTTTCGGAATTTCATCACTTCTCAGAAAAATATTGGTTTCCAGTTCCGGAATTGGCTGTGCCATATCCAGCCATTCTGTGTTGATACAGTAAAGAAATTCTTCAAAATACTGAAATGTTTCATCTGGTTTCGGCAGTTTGGAACTGCCGCAGACACGGCATTTAAAAAGCGATTGCATAAAATACAGAGAAGAAATGCATCACTGTTCCGGCGAGAACAAACAAATGCCAGATAGAATGAAAATATTTAACTGATTTTTTCTTGTAGAAAAATACACCGCCGGAATACATCAGTCCACCTGCCACCAGCAGAATCAGACTGACTATCGGAAGCTGTTCGTACAATGGCTTGATAGCAAAGACAATCGCCCATCCCATCAGGATATAGCATACAGTAGAAAGCTTGCTGAATTTTTCAAGATTAATCGAAGTAAGGGTAATCCCCAGAGCCGCCGCAGTCCAGATAGCACACAGAATCGTAATTCCCAGCCAGAACGGCTTGATGCAGCACAGGGCATAGGGGGTATATGTGCCGGCAATTAATAAAAAAATAGTATCATGGTCAAAAACTCTGAAAATTTTTTTGGCTTTTTGATTCGTCAGTGCATGGTACAGCGTGGACATGGTATATAAAATAATCATAGAAGCCCCGAAAACAGAAGCCGAAACAATTTCTCTTGCCCCTCTGTTCATCGCACAGAAAACAATCAGTACCACACAGCCCGCAATGGCAAGCAATGCACCGACACCATGAGAAACAGAATTGAAAATTTCTTCTCCGAGTGTATAGGACGGAGCAGGCTTTAATTTTTGCATAGTCATAATCAGGACACTTCCTTTCCGTAAGTATTGATTTCAAGACGTTTGCGGAATGCAGCAGCCGGCATGGGCTTTCCGTACAGATAGCCCTGAATATAGTCACAGCCCATATCTTTCAGAATTTTGGATTGTTCTTCATATTCTACACCTTCAGCTATCGTTTCCATGTTCATGGATTTGGCAATCTGGATAACAGCAGAAACAATTACCTGTGCAACAGAATCTGTTTCAATTTCAATGATAAATGACCTGTCAAGCTTCAGAAGCGTGAGCGGAAGTCTCTGAATATAGCTCAGAGAAGAATAACCTGTGCCAAAATCGTCCATGGCAAGCAGAACACCCATGCCACGGAGTGCGTTCATCTGGTCAATGGTATAATTAATATCACCAAGGGCAAGACGTTCCGTTAATTCTAATTCTAAATATTTCGGTGCAAGACCGGCAGCATCCAGTTCACGCTGCACAACTTCACAGACATTGGCCTGATAAAAATCACCCGATGCAAAATTGATGGACATGACAATAGGAGAAAGCCCCTCTTTCTGCCACAGCCCCGTCTGCTGGCAGGCCTCACGGAGTACAAAATTGCTGATGTCAGAAATCATGCCGGATTTTTCAGCAATAGGAATAAAAACGTTGGGAGAAATCATCGTGCCGTCAGGTTTAATCCAGCGGATAAGTGCTTCTGCACCCATGATTTTTTCTGTGTGCAGGTCAAATTTCGGCTGATAGTAAAGCTGAAGATGTCCGTTTTCAATCGCATCAGAAAGAGATTTTTCCATTTCACCCTGATGCAGAATTTCCTGATGCATTTCTGCATCATATCCCATCATATAAGAAAGTTCCCCTTTGGAGATGGTCAGGGCAAATTCCGCATGTTCCAGAACTTCTTCAAAGGTTTTGCCGTCTCTGGGCAGATGTGCCACACCTGCAGAACAGGTAAGCGACAGCGATGCAAATTCACCGGATTCCAGTTTCGCAAAATCTTTCCGGATTAAATCAAGCTTATGCTTCGGCAGTTCGTCATCTTCATAGTCATGCATCAGAAGAGCAAAGTTGTCTGCCCCCAGACGTGCCGCCAGACCTGGTTTATCCTGTTTGCCTTGGTCCTGATATTTCGACAGGATAGAGGCAAACTCCCGCAGAACTTTATTGCCGCTTGCATAACCGCAGGAATCGTTGATAAGATGAAAACGGTCAATATCCAGTACCATAACCCAGTAAGGCTTGTGTTCTTTTGCATACGCAGCATAGCACTCTTTACCGTATTCAATAAGTTTTTTACGGTTTGAAATTTCTGT
Source organism: uncultured Ruminococcus sp. (assembly GCA_902796255.1). Taxonomy (GTDB): domain Bacteria; phylum Bacillota; class Clostridia; order Oscillospirales; family Ruminococcaceae; genus UBA3855. Next base: position 4,467 of record CADBOP010000183.1, on the reverse strand, counting down.
GATTTCATCTTGATAAGCATATTTTTCCAGAAGTGCGTCTTTTTCTTTTTCTTCAGAAATATTGACAAGTGCCCCCCCGACAACAGGAATGTTATTCTTGAACAGATTCGCATGATAGTGATATGCATACCAGACAAAAGGCTTGCTCATTTCCGGATGAATACGCAGTTCCATGACACGGGGTACAGGTTCGGCCGTAGGGTCGGAATGCTCCAGTTCATAAAGATAGTTGTCAAATTTATATCTGTCGTCAGAATAGATTTTTTTCCGGAATTCATGAAAAGAAATATGGTCGGAATCAATGCCGAGAAATTTTTGTGCTTCTTCAGAAACATAGTATTCGTTGTAGAAACCGTTGTGAATGGTCTCACACAGAAGAAAGCCTACACCCGAAAGCTTTCGGGAAAGTTTATAACGGTTTTCAGCAACAGCAAGATTCTCTTTTTTCTCGTTCAGAGACTGCTGGGCTTCTTCAAGCTGGGTGGTTTCAAATCCGATAGAGAAATACAGAGAAGTAACATCATTCTGCATCATCAGGGAAGTAGACCAGCTGATATAGCGTTTTTTGTTTTTGGACATCAGCCCTGTAGAATAAGAAGCTTTGCTCATGATTTCAGCAGCATCTTTAGGACTCAGCCCAATGTCATGAAAGAAACGGTTCAGTTCCAGTGCGTGTGTACCGTTGTCATCTTCTGAAATATTCAGCAGTTCATTCATAGCATGGTTACCGTACATCATGGATAAGTCAGAAGACCAGATAAAAGCCGGTTCTTCAATCCTGTCAACCATGTCAAAAATACGGTTCATATCAACAGAACTATGCTGACTCTGGTATCTTCTGACAACCAGCACAAGAGATACAGTCAGGACAATCATACTCAGAATATACACCCGCAGAACAGTCATGGCATACTCCGGATAAGAAGGCACCATCAGCAGCACCCAGAGAGAAAGCAGGGCGAATAATAATTCTACCCAGAGAATCAGATTTTTATTATTTTGCATAGCAATGCACCGGCGGCAGCGGTGCTTCCTCCTGTTACCTCAAATTGGAAAATGCATGAGATGATTTAGCCGCAGTAAACTCATGTATGTAATTTTATTATACTGCTTTTTGAATGAAAAGTCAATAAAAATGGAAATTTTTTTATAAAAAATATTGCTTTTTTTGTAGAAAACAACAATCCCCGTGATGAGATACGGGGATTGCAAGTGGTTTGAAAAATTAATAATTGCCGGATTTGTCTTCTTCCAGCTTGAATTCAATGTCATAGTAAGAAATGCGGCCTTTGTCAAATTTTGCACAGCGGGCAGTCACAGTATCGCCCCCCTTAAAGCCGTCCAGAACTTCTAAAACAGAATCATAGTCCGTGACTTTATGGCCGTTCATGGAAATGATAAAATCATCAGCCCGAAGCTCTGTGTGGGAAATATCACAGTCTTCACTGATTTCCGTAATCCAGAGACAATGTTCCAGCTCCGGGGGAAGTTCTGTGCCGAATTTTTCCTGAAAGTCTTCGGCTGCATATGTGCTTTCTGTAGACATGAAAACAATGCCGATGCGGTATCTTCCGGAAACATAGCCGTTTTCAATTAATTCCTGCACGATGGGCAGTGCCTGATTGGTAGTGATAGCAAAGCCGAGTCCCTCATAAGTAGCTTCGTACTGAGAAGCATATTTGGAAGAAGTAATGCCGATTACCTGCCCGTACATATTGACAAGAGCACCGCCGGAATTTCCGGGGCTGATAGCAGCATCTGTCTGAATGCATTCCATTTTGAAATTACTGCTTTGTGAACGGATTTGCCGGCTGTTACAAGAAACAATGCCCTTGGTGACAGAGTTGGCAAGACCTGCCGGACTGCCGATGGCAACAACAGATTCACCAACATAGGTTTCATCAGAATTGCCAAGTATCGCAGGTGTCAGATTAGTGGCATTGACTTTCAGAACTGCTAAATCTGTTTTGTTGTCACTGCCGATAAGCTGGGCAGAATATTCTGTTTCATCATCAAGAGTAACAGAATAGTCGTTTCCCTGTACAACATGGGCATTCGTGATGATATAGCCGTCTTCTGAAATGATAATGCCCGAGCCTGTGCCGTTGAGATTGTGATTTTCATCATAGACATAGACTTCTACAATAGAGGGCTTGACAAGTTCTGCCACACCCCTGACGGTATATTCTTTATCTGCTGTGACATTTTCGTCTTCTGGGTCAAGGTCAGGTTTTTCCTGCATTTCAAGCACAACTGTATTGGAAGTAATTTCCGGATTCAGAGCACCATGCATAATATCAGAGATAATGCAGTACAGGCAGAGCAGAAAAATCATTGCCGCCATCACGCCGCACAGAACAAAAATTTTCCGGTTCATGGGCAGCGGTTTGGCCGCAGGCACAGGAGGAACTGCCTTCTGCGGCGGAGGAGGATAACTCTGCGGATAAGCAGGGTATTGGTAATACATCGGCTGCTGATACTGCGGCCGGAATGTGTTTTGGTAATAATAATTATAATTATTTGGATTATGATAGTTCGGATAATTCTGGTTTCCGTAATATGGCGGCGGTGGCTGCTGCGGATAGCCGTAATTCTGAGGATACCCTGTCACCGGCGGCGGTGCGGTCTGCTGCGGCGGAGGAGGAGACGGCTGGGAAAAAGACGGAATTTCCGGAGTATCCGGCACTTCAGGAATATCTGAAGTTTTAGGAGTTTCAGGAATGTCCGGAGTAGGGGGAGTCTGTTCCGGTTCAGGAATAGCGGGCGGATGCGGATGCAGATTATTTTCTTCCATTCAAATCACCTTTGTGTTCGTTGCTGAGTTCTGTCGGAATCTGAACTTCAAAAGAGGTATATTCGCCTTTTACGCTTTTTACGACAATATGCCCCTGATGCAGATGGACAATTTTTCGGGAGATGGAAAGACCTAAACCAAGGCCGGTTTTATCTTCGCTTCGGGAAGCATCGGTTTTATAGAATCTGTCAAAAATACGTGGCAGTTCATCATCAGCAAGACCCTCACCGGTATTTTTGATACAGATATGTGCCATTTTGTCTTCTGTATAAAGCTGGAAACTGATAACACCGCCCTGATTGACAAATTTGACAGCATTTTCGATTAGATTATATAAAACTTGTGACATCAGGTCTTCGTCAGCACACAGATGCATTTCTGCATCTTCAAGGCCTTCCACATCTACGTGCTTATCTGTGATACGCTTTTCAAACATAAGCACTGTGCGGATTAGTAATTCCGCAATATTGACTTCTGAAAGCCGGATTTGCATTTCACCGGCTTCAAATTTAGTCAGATTCAGCATAGACTGTACAAGCGTTTTCAGCCTGTGAATTTCTTCTGTGATAATTTTCAGATATTTTTTATGCTGGTTCGGCGGAATAGTGCCGTCAAGAATACCGTCCGCAAAACCTGCAATTGTTGTCATCGGCGTGCGAAGTTCATGTGAGACATTGGCAACAAAATTTCTTCTTGTCGTTTCGTTTTGTTCAATAAATTCTGCCATGCGGTTGAGCGTACAGCCAAGAGGATAAAGATTTGCCTGCTCCGGTAAATCTACACGGGCAGAAAATTCGCCTTCTGCATATTGATTCGCAATTTTAGTGATTTCATCAAGCTGCTGGTCAAGTTTATCTGCACCAAGATGAAACAGGAACATGAAAATAACAGTCACTGCCAGCAGACAGAGAATCAGATTTCTTGTCAGCATCAGGCTGTATTCCTGTACCATGCCGGCATTCGTCACAGCAGCAAGATAATATTGGGAGACATCACTGTTTTCAGCTTCCAGATAAAAACGGATAGCACAGCAGATTTGGGCTTCCTGTGCATTGGAAGTGTAATATCCGATTTGAATAAAATCATCACGGGAGATATAAGAACGCACAGCCGGTGTCAGAATGTTGCCTTCTCCGCTCTCCCCGGGATAGAGTTCTGTTCCGCTTTCATCATAGACAAACATGTCATAGCCATATTCCATTTCCGCAGTCCTGACAAGCCTTGAAATTTGTGTTCTGGTCATGTCATTGGGAGAATGATAGACTTCTTTGATATTGGATACAAGTGCATCACAGTTCTGCCGGATAGCCGTTTCAATTGTCTCACGGTAAGAAACAACAGCACTGCATATCATGATGACACCCGTCAGCAGAAGACCAAACAGCAGCAGCCCTCCGGAAAGCTTGAGATAGCTTCGGGAAATGGTACTGTTTTTAGAATTAGTAAATAGTTTCATGATGATTTGTTAAGATTCTTCTTCTACTTCAAATTTGTACCCTACACCCCATACGGTTTTCAGAGCCCACTGCGGAGAAACATCAGCAAGCTTTTCACGCAGCCTCTTGATATGCACGTCAATCGTGCGGGAGTCGCCGTAATATTCAAAGCCCCATACTTCATCCAGAAGCTGGTCACGGGTGTATACATGATTCGGATTAGAGGCTAAATAGAAT
>CADBOP010000182.1 GCA_902796255.1 uncultured Ruminococcus sp. | reverse complement strand
CTTCCTGCACGAATACTGCTACTGACCTCGATGGGGGCGAAGACTAATCAGCGAAATAATGTCGGAGGCTGTATGGCTGTTATGGCTGTACAGCCTTTGGCAATATTCAGCAAGGGTGTGATGAAATGAAGATTATTAAATGTGGTGCTGAAAATGCCACTAAGGTAATATATATAAAACAGATTCCGCAAAACAAAAAATACAGAATTTTACAGTATACTTATCTGTATTCGGAAAATGGAAGATACTTAATACAGAACAACCTGACAAAAGAAGTGGCTGAGCTTAATGCAAACGAATGGGCTGCAATTAATTTGTTAAGAAAACATGAATATGAGTATACTTTTCTTGAGCAGAATGGTCTGATAGAGCTTGCACAGAGACGTTATATTGTGGAAACAGAATGCGATGAAACGGCACTGTATCAAAAAACAGTATATCTTTTGAAAATGATTTCCGGACAGAAAAATGGCCTCGGCAGTTATATTATTTTCCCGACAACAGGGTGCAATGCAAGATGCATTTATTGCTATGAGGACGGTTATGCCGTTAAAACTATGACTCCTGAAATAGCAGATTGCCTCGTGGATTTTATCTGTAAGACACATCATAATGATACCATAAAGCTGAAATGGTTCGGCGGAGAACCGCTTGTGGGAGCAAAAATTATCAGACATATTTGTACTGCTTTGCAGGGGCACGGCATACCATATAAGTCAAGCATGATTACAAATGCAAGCCTCATGACAAAAGAACTTGCTCAAGAAGCAAAAGAACTTTGGCACTTATATAAAGTTCAGGTTTCGCTTGACGGTGCAAGACAGGATTATATGCAGCGAAAGAATTACTATACGCCTGATAAGCATAACTATGATACTGTTATGCAGGCAATTCATTTTCTTGCAGACGAAGAAATTAAAGTTCAACTGCGTGTAAATGTTGACTTTGACAACATAAAGCGTATCCCTGGTTTCCTTCGAGAAATCAAAGAGGAATTCGGAGAGATGGAACATATCTCGCTGTATCTTGCACCTTTATATCAGGTGACACATTCAGAGCGTTGTATTGAGCTGTATCGTCAGATATTTGCTTTGGAAGAAATGATTGATGAGATGGGAATCAAGCATTCATCTTATGGTGCAGGAAAACCGAAATTCAAGCTAAACAGTTGCATGGCAGACAGTATGGATAAAAGTATTGTAATCACTCCAGACGGTGCATTCAACAACTGTGAACATCTTCCGGAGCATCGTTCATGGGGAAACATCTTTGATGGAGTAACAGATCAAAATCTGTTTGAAACATTATGCAAACCAACTGAAATTGATGAACAGTGTAGAAAGTGCCCTTTTCTTCCGTTTTGTACCCCCTATTATAAGAAGGGGTGTTATGGCTGGTTTAAGTATTGCTATGAATACTACTGCCTTGCCATAGAACATTCCCTGCACAATCTGCTTGCTGGTTCGCATAATAAAGTTATTGATAATACAGAAAAACGATAAAGAAAGGAAAAAGTACGATATGAAATGGTATCATGATGCTATCATATATCACATTTATCCGCTGGGGTTTTGCAATGCACCAAGAGAAAATAAACATGAAGAGCCAGTTAGTCGTATCCTGAAAATCAGAGACTGGATTCCGCATTTTAAAGAAATGCATGTGAATACAATCATGCTGAATCCAGTATTTGAATCCGGAACTCATGGTTATGATACATTTGATTACAAAATGGTGGACAGCAGACTGGGCACAAACGAAGATTTGAAAGCGGTTTGTAATGCGTTGCATGAAGCAAATATCAAAATTATATTTGATGCCTGTTTTGATCATGTAGGCAGAGGATTTTTTGCATTTCAAGATGTGCGGAAATACGGGCCTAATTCTAAATATCATGACTGGTTTAAAGACGTTCGTTTTGGAGTATACACCCCTCTGGGCGACCCGTTCTGGTATGAAGGTTGGAATACCTGGATTCTTCCCAAACTAAATCATAATCAAAATGCTACCGTTCGGCAATATATTCTTGATGTGATTGACTTCTGGTTGGACGAATTTCAGATTGACGGACTCCGGTTTGATACAACACTGGAGTTTGAAAAGTCATTTCTGAAAGAAATTCATCAATTTGTTAAGCAAAAAAATCCAGATATCTGGCTGATGGGTGAAATTGTGCATGGAAATTATGCAGAATATGCTACTCCGGATTTAATGGACAGCATTACAAATTACGAATGCTACAAGGGTATTTGGTCCTCTCACAATGACAAAAATTATTATGAAATTGAGCATTCTTTGACGAGACAATTTGGCTCGGAAGGAATATATCACAATCTTCTGCTTTATAATTTTGTGGATAATCATGATGTCAATCGTCTGGCAAGTGAAATTCGTGAGCCAATACTTCTGGGTAACTGCTATACGTTAATGTATACCATGCCGGGAATTCCATCGGTGTACTATGGCTCAGAGTACGGTATTCAAGGAAAGCGAACTGTTAATACAGATTATGATTTGCGTCCTTGTATCGAACTGGAACAAATGCAGACAGAAAATACAGGACTATATGAACATATTGTACGGCTTGGGAAAATCTATTCAGAAAATCCGACACTACGGTACGGAACGTATCAGACCGTTTCTATATCCAATGAACAGTTTGTGTTCAGTCGGGAATATGAAGGGGATAAGGTTTACGTTGTACTAAATCAGTCCGCTTATGATTGGATTACTGTTTTGGACAGTGATACAGATTTGCAAGATTTGCTGTCGAAAACCTTATTTTCTGCAAATGCAGGAAAGGCAGCAATTACAGTTCCGGCATTTTCATCTATGATTCTCGTAAAGAATCATAAGTCAGTCATGTGATGAGACATACTGCCTTCTAATAATTATCAAGAAAAATCAAAATCCGCAAAGAACTCTTGTAAAAAGAGCATCTTTGCGGATTTATTATTTTGATTTCTTTTGAAAGACTGTCCTATTTTTTTTCAGTCTTCCATCTGGTTAGGGGAGTAACCTGTGTATTTTCTGTGATAATGCTTATATCTGTTTTTTATAAAAACTTTCTGTTAATAATTTATGAAGACTGTTTTTGATACAGCTTGCTGCTGTTCATGTTTGTTTCATGAATTTTAATATCGTTTAAGAAAGAAAATATTGATTTTTTATTTATATTTTTGTACATAATATCTATAAAAAATACACAATTTATAAATATTTCTGTATTTATAGGCGAGATGAACATAAAATATTCATCAAATTTGTTCACCATTTATTCAAAAAATACTTGACAAATCTTGAATAAAGTGTTAAAATATATACAGTGAAATAAATAAAATTTCTTAACAAACTTTAAAGGGAGTTGTTGAATATGAAAAAAATGAGAAATTTACTTACCGTTCTGATGGCTGTTACAATGCTGGCCACCACATCCGCTGTATCTGCTGCTGCTGCTGAAACAGAAGCAACCGCCTCTCAAAATTATGCATATACTGTAGACGGTGAAAACTTTAGTTTCTATGATTACCAGCACCAGATTAGTATTACAGATGGTACACTGAAAAACAACAAGGATATTTCTTTCTACGGTCTAAATGATGAAGGCAATCTTGCTGTTGTATACTTCAACGTAGAAGCCAATGAAGGAAAGAGCGTTGTTGCCGAAAATGGTTCTATGGTGTATACCACTTATGCAGACGGAGAAATTTCAGAAGTTTCCCGTAATGTTGGTACGACTGACCTGTTCGGCTTCGATATGAGCCTTGCTGACAGTTCTATGGCAGGCATGATGAAAGTATTCAATGCCAGCTTAGGCGGATTTTTACAGGTGTATTCTTCTTCTGTAGCTGACTATTCCGCAATCAGTAATTTCGGCAGTTTGTCCGGTAACGTGGAATATGTGAAGGCAAAACCGCAGGAGCTGACACTAATGGATGATAATTATATTACCAATCCGGACGGCTCTGCTGATGAAGCTTTTCTGGCTAATGAGTGGGGAATCTACAGCGGTTATCAGGTGCTGGACGATGCCGATTATAACGCTTTCTGCTTCTTTGGTACACAGGGCGATGTGTATTATTACGGCTATGCAAAGACAGATTCCGGTTACAAAGTGGTAAACATGAAAGGTACTGTAACTCAAGTCGATGACAGAACAAAACAGGTTTCCCTCCAGCCGGTGGACATGAGCCGCACTTCTGATGATGCTTCCCAGTATATTACAAAGATGGCAAGCAACTTAATGGCTGCACAGGGCAAAACAAGCCTGAATCTGGATACTTTGGCATTATACATGACTTATCAGTTCAATGGCAGACGCCGTAAGAATGTGATTGAAGCTTCTACTTCTACAGCATCTGGTACACTGGTATATGATAACGGTGTTTACACTGGTACACTGACAGACGAAAACGGAAATACAGAAGAATTATCCGTAAAAGCAACATGCTGGGAATATATTATTACTTCTCAGACTTCCGGTACATTTACATTAGACCGTTATGCTGGTTTCAGCAGTTCTCTGGCAGATTCTAATCCTGCAGTACAGTATAATTATTACTATTATTATCTTCCGCTGGATTGGTTCTGGAATTCCTGCTGGGACTGGGGATATAGCTACAGCATTCCGTGCAACTGGTTTAATTTCTGGAACTGGTGCTGATTTTTACAAAAGGATTACAGAGATAAATAATCGTGAGCATTGCTTTTAAGCAATGCTCACATAATCCTGCTAAAATAATGATGGAAGGGGAATATTCTATGAAAAAGATATTTCACTCAAAAAAAGAAGAACCCGAGGGCTTTAATCCAAGAGTCTACCGTGTAATAGGCAGTTTCTTTGCCATACTCTCACTTATCAACCTTGCAGTTGTTATCTTTGCATTTAACCGCTCCGGATATGGGCTGTATTATGCGGAAAATGCTGTTACGCATATTGCAAAAATTGAACAGCATCTCCAGAATTCCAACGAAAGCGTTTTGAATATTGTTGTACATAAGAACAATGTCAAAATTATTGAAGAAGAGACGATTAATATTCACAAAGAATTTGCTCTTTTGAATGAAGAGGCACAAATTTTCCGTGGTATCAATCTTTCCAATGTTGATGATACTATTAATAATGACTTTGAAAGTGCTATGATAAAAGTAAATGCTTATCATGAAGCACTGCTGACCTATTCTGAAATGTTTCATGACTATGACGAAACCAGTGCAGCAGACAAAGAAAAATTAGCATATTTCATGAATATCATTGAAACCAAGTATGAAACCGAAATCGAACCATTGAAAGCAGAAGCCACTGCTGCTATGAGCAGTGTGGTAGAACATCAGAATGAATCTACTTATACATTCTTTGTTAAAATCGCACAAGAGTTCCTGTTTGTTATCGGATTCATGCTTCTCACAATGTCTGTAGGACTGAATACTATCCGGTATATGAAAAACAACGCAAGAAAAGATGCCGCTGAAATCCAGCAGAAAAAGAAAGATGCCATTGAAACCGCTCAGGAAGCTTCTCAGCTCCGCCGGAAGGCCGTGGCAATTGCCTATACCAATGTACTGACTGGTTTTAAAAACCGTTATGCAATGGAAGAAGATATTAAAAAACGTCTTCAGACAGAAGATTTTACAGTTTCCGTCTTTACACTTGATAACCTCAATGAACTGAATGAAGACTACGGACGTAATTTCGGCGACATGTATCTTGCAAAAATTGCAGATGTTCTCAGAGAAAAATATTCGGAAATGTTTGATATTTATCATACAAACATAGATGAATTCAGCTTTGTTCTGAAGAAATACAACGGTCAAGAAGAAGTAGATGATATTCTGCCCCAGATTATAGAAACACTTTCTGCTCCGGTAGAAGTTTCAAAATTACAAATAAAAATGGCAGTTTCAGGCTGTATTTACCGTTATCATGCAAGCGAACGCCTTGGAATCGACTCTCTGTTTGTAAAGATTGACCGTGCTATCAAAGATGCAAAAGCCAGAAATGGTCACAGGATTTTAGAAGTAAGCAATATGTAAACTCCTATTCACAAAAAGTCCGGAATAGTAAAATATTCCGGATTTTTTATTTTTTAGTGTGAACGTGTTCTGAAAATCCGTACAGCATGAATCTGTGGTGGAATGCTCATTGTCATAATGCCGTTATATAAAATCATAATTCTGTCATTCACCTGTAAATTGCAGGTACAGTTTGTATGCACCAGTATTTCCTGATGGGTTATCCTGTCATGTACCAGAAGACTGTCTGGTTTGACTTCTGTAATGATGGCATGTATTTTTTCCATGGTTATCACCTCATAATGCTGTTTTTTACAGAATATGCTGTAATCCGGATTTTGATACAGCTTTGGTAAAAATAGTATGGTATTCGTTAAAAAGATTTCATAGATTCTTGACTTTCATTTAAGATTATGCTATAATAAAAATTATAAAATAATAACAGAAAGTGTGATTTTTTATGAAATTTTATCATTCTCTGACAGCTGGAATACTGGCTCTAAGTATGCTTGGCAGTCCGGCAGTTATCCACGCATTTGCAGAAGAAACAGTACAGCCGGTGAATTTAGATTCTTCTCTCTGCGAATTGCTCTTAAAAGAAAACAGTTGGGCACTTGACCCTGACAGTGACGGCATTATCTCGGAAGAAGAAGCACGGGACTGCCGTTATCTGTATCTGAATCTTGATGATTTTACAGAACTGACATGGCTGAAATCTTTTCCCAATCTGGTGACACTCGGACTCCGCAATGGAACAATCACAGATTTTTCTGTTCTGAAAGAGATTCCGAAATTAAGCAATCTTGAATTTGATACCGTTCCGCTGACAGATATTTCTTTTATTAAAGATTTGCATCTTGAAACCTGCCGTCTGCGTGAAATGAATCAGATTTCCCTTGAACAGAGAGTTGCTGTACTGAACTGGAATGATTATGAGATACAGCAGGGATTTTCAAAAGACGTGGGGATTATGCCTTTGGGGTTACTGGATGATTATTCTGTAGAAATGACTGTAGATGATGCCAGTATTGCAAATTTTGTTTCTTCTTATCATTCCGGAGAAAGAAATGAAATTTACGGGGTCAGTGCAGGGGAAACCAATTATCACATCTATGCCGATGAACAGGAAATAATATCCGGCAAGATTACAGTTTCAGAATTAGAGTTTGCTTCTCCGGCTCTGGCAGAAAATCCAGCAGAACAGATTGCCATCTTAAACAGTGAATATTACGCAAATCGGACAGCTGTCCTGATAGACGGCACACTTTACGGAATCAAGGGCAGCCATGTGACAGCAGTACAAGAGCATGTCAAAAACTATGACCATGTAGATTTGAAAAATGATACAGGAAGCTATATTTCCGGTGATATTGTGCTTTTAGAAGACGGTACACTGCTTGTGAATGACAAAGAAATTGCACCGTCTCAGAAATTCATTCAGGCGGAAAACGGCTGTGTGATTGATGAAAATTATCTGATTTATGCTGTCTATCCAAAGGGAGAAGATTTCATTCTGAAACAGCTTTCCGGAGATTTCAAGGCATTTCCCTATAAAACCAATCATTACTATATTACACAGAACGGTGAACTGATGTATTATGACTTGGAATATGTTTCCGGTATATTGCAGCTGACTTGCACGGACACCGGCATCAGAAATCCGATTTCCGGCTATGACAACATGTTTGTGGATGAAAATCATATTTTCTGGGTATGCAAGACATATCCGAGCCTGAAAGTCACCAAATCAGGCGAAAATGCTGTAGAAGCCGGAAGATATACCATCAAAAGCGGCGGTGCAGTCTATGGTTATCTCGCTGAAGACGGAACAGTACATCAGGCTGTCACAGATACAGAATATGAACTCGCCGATAAAGAGCAGGAACAGAGCGATTTCGCTAAAATGGGAGGATTCTACATTCATGAATACACTACCAGAGAAGAAAATCCTCTGCTTGAACAGGATGCAGGTGTCAGATGGTTTCTGACTTATGATAATATTTTAACACTCTCTTTCTGTGACAAACAATATGCAATTTCTGACGGCTTACAGGCAGTTTGTGCAGAATATGACGAAGAACTGCAAAAGGGTTATGCCTATTTTCTCAGAACAGACGGCAGTTTATGGCAGTATTGTCTTGAAACAGAAGAAGTTCAGCAGATAACAGAGCCTTCCGGAACTCCGGAATTTCTCAAAGGCGATGCCAGCGGAGATGGCATTTTCAATATACAAGATGTTATTCGGTTTCAGAAGTGGCTGAAGCATGACGGAACAACGCTTTCAAACTGGAAAGCCTGCGATTTGAATGATGACCAGATTCTGAATATTTATGACTGGGTTCTGATGAAACGGCTGCTTCTTAATAATTGATTTTTATAATATTATTAAAAATCTCCTTGCTTTTCCGGAGTAAGGAGATTTTTTATATATTTAATCAAAAACACTCTTTCAGGATATAAGAACTTGAAATTCAGGCAGTTTTATGATATAATATTAGAAGTTGATTAATAAAACCATGAGGTGGTAAGTATGAAACTGCATGAATTTCTTTCTTCCAAAAATATAATTATCCAGACAGATACCGTTTCTTTGATATTGGTTTTACTGGTGATAGCGTGCATGATATTTACAGCGAATCCATTTTCCAATGCGTCTGTGTATGATATTACTGCACAGTGGGAAACAGAAGAGGGGGCTGTTTTCTCTCTTGATAATCTTCCGGCAGGCAATATAGTACTGACCCATTCGCTGACAGAAACAGAAAGCAAAAATAAAAGCTTTTGTCTCAAAAGTTCTGATACATGGATAGATGTCAGTTTTAACGGAAT
>CADBOP010000181.1 GCA_902796255.1 uncultured Ruminococcus sp. | reverse complement strand
AATTTAATAATTTACTGCCTTGTACGGGTAAATATAGCTATTATAATCCAACACTTAATTTCAGGGAATCCCATGCTCTGACTTAGGATTGCAGACCTCCCGTCCGGATTGTATACAGTCCGTGCGGACGCTGGGAGCGAGAGCATTTCAGGCGGATACCCACCTTGCGGAGACGCTTGGTTTTATTCTCTATATGACGGCAAGGCGGTTTATTTTTACCAATCCCAGAACCGGTATATCATGCCGGTTCTGTTTTTTATAGCCTTATCCAGCAGCGGCTGACGTGTTCCGCCTGTAAGAATAAGGTCTTACATCAAATTTCTTACAAAGCCCCCGTTTCTTTAGGTGGGGGAAGTTCACTGCTCTGAAAAAAACAGTACAGGCTGTATTCTGCCTGTACTGCATTTTTTTATTTGTTCAGCGGATTCCCGTCTTTATCATAGAACGTATTTGTCAGAATCAGAATCAAATCTATAATTGTTCCCAGTCCGAACAAACCGCCTGTAAAAAGCCATAACAATCCCGTTCCGATTTTTCCGGAATAAAATCTGTGCAGACCGCCCAGACCAATAAAGCCCAGCAGACACATCAGCAGAGCCGGATTTTTATGCTTCGGCGAAGCCGGAGGCATAGCCCCCTGTGCAGCAAGCTGATAATTTCTTGCATAATTCGGATATTGCTTCCCCTGATAAGCCGGTACTTGACTGGCTGGCTGTGGAAATGGTACTTGTACTGGTTCTGGTTCTTCCACTGCACAGCGGCAGTAAGAACACACTTTTTCATTTGGATTCAGATTTGCTCCGCAATGATTGCATATCATAAATAATAACCCCTTTCTTAATTTTGCTTCAGATATTCCTGAATATAGTGTTCTGCTCCGAGAACTTCCTGTCTTAATTCTTCAGCGGACATGCGGTAAGCACCGTTTCCGAGAATAATCATCTGTTCTGTACCGTCAGAAGTTGCTACCCGCACCCGATGTTCTTTACTCAGGTCATGGGAAATGCGTTCGATATAAGTATCAGCCGTTTCGGCTTCTTTGGTATAGACCACATGGATATTCTTTCCGATTTCCTCAATACTGCCTGAATTTCCCTTGACTTTATAGGCATCAAAGACAATAATCAACCTGCAACGCCGGATTCCCTGATAATTGCTTAATTTATGAATCAGCTCTGCTCTGGCAGAATCCAGATTTTCAGAAGCAATTTGAGAAAGATTCTCCCACGAAAAGATAATATTATAGCCGTCTACCAGTAAATATTCATCGCCTTTGGGTAGTGGCTTTGCTTTGTATCTGACTTGTTTTTCCGTATGCAGAACATGTTCCTTGTCTCTTTCATCATGCTGAATTTTACCATAAGTTTGTTCAAAAATTTTCATCAGTTCGGCATCCTGAGCATAACTGCCTGTATAGCTCTGATGTACGGGCTTATGTACCTGTTCCGGCTGTATTTCCTGCTCTGGTCTGAGACAGCTTTCTGTATGCATATAATTCCGGACTTCGTCCCATTTGACAAGAGTTCCCACACCATGGGAACAGAAAATAGAATCCGGTGAATTATCCAAATCTGCTTCCGGATGATAATCAAATTTCTGAATAACTTCTTCCGGATTGGCACAGGGAGCATAGCCGTCCGGCAGACAGGAAAGAATCCCTCTGCCTTTGGTGTATTCCATGACGTTTGTACGATATGTCATCATGACAGCGGCCGGAGCTTTACCTTCAATCAGCGAAAACTCTCCAAATGTCTGGGGCGGTTCAAGCTTTGCACCTTTCATTTGTAAATCCGTGACGGCTCTGCCGAGATATTCAGCAGGGAGTTTCAGTGTAAACTGATAATACGGCTCTAACAAAACAGATTCCGCCTGCATAAGTCCCTGCCGGACGGCTCTGTAAGTTGCCTGACGGAAGTCACCGCCTTCGGTATGTTTTTTATGTGCTCTTCCGGCTGTAAGGGTAATTTTCATATCTGTCACAGGTGAACCGGTCAGTACACCAAGATGCTGTTTTTCTGCCAGATGGGTCAGAATTAATCTCTGCCAGTTCCTGTCAAGCATATCTTCACGGCAGGTACTGGAAAATTTCAGACCAGAGCCGGCCGGTGCAGGTTCTAATAATAACCGGACTTCTGCATAATGCCGGAGCGGTTCATAATGCCCCATCCCTTCGACAGTATTTTTAATGCTCTCTTTATAGGCCACACCGGCGGACTGAAATCCGGCCTGAATCTGAAAACGTTCCTGTAATACATGCTGTAGCACATCCAGCTGAATTTCTCCCATTAACAATACATGAATCTCCTGTAACTGTTTTGAGAAATTCACATGCAGAAGC
This sequence comes from uncultured Ruminococcus sp., assembly GCA_902796255.1. Lineage (GTDB taxonomy): Bacteria > Bacillota > Clostridia > Oscillospirales > Ruminococcaceae > UBA3855. Next base: position 8,262 of record CADBOP010000181.1, on the reverse strand, counting down.
GGGTCTTCCTGTTCGAGTTTCCGGAAAGCCAGCAAAGCCGTATGCACGGGAACGTTTTCCGGCAGTATGACGGAATATTGCAGAATCGGTTCTAATACAGGAATATCCTGATTTTTCTCAAAGCCGAGGCCTTCGCCTGCATAGGTCTGTGAAAGCCCTGTCACTGCACAGGTCATGCCCTGAAATACTTTTTCAGCAGGCTGGAATTTCGCACCGGAATATAATCTTATCTGATTGATTTTCTCCTGCCAAGGTGTTTGATTAGGGGAAAGCCCTTCTAAAATATCCCGTACATGCAGCACACCGCCTGTAATTTTAAGATGTGTCAGTCGTTTTCCCTGTTCATCTTCTGTAATTTTATAAACTTTTGCACCAAATTCCGGACACTCCGGAAGCGGAAGCGTATACGTTTCCAGAAGAGTTAAAAACTCTGCAATTCCGTCAGATTTCAGAGCCGAGCCAAACAGGCACGGAAAAACATGTCTTTGCAGAATGGCCTGTGCAATAGCGAGATTCTCTGTTTTTCCGGTATCAAGATACTGATTCATGATATGTTCGTCACACGTAGCAAGTGCTTCATAAAAATCAGGATTCTGTTCAGAAAAATCTATACAGTTTTTATGCAGATGTGTCTGTAATTCCTCCATCAGCTCTGTTCTGGATTTCAGCGATAAATCCATTTTATTAATAAAAATAAACACAGGAATATGACTATGATGCAGAAGTTTCCAGAGCGTTTCTGTGTGACTTTGCAGTCCTTCTGAACCGCTGATAACCAAAATGGCATAATCCATCACATGCAAAGCCCGTTCCATTTCGGCAGAAAAATCAACATGACCAGGGGTATCCAGAAGTGTGAAATCAGCTTCGGGCGGAGTCAGCCGAGCTTGTTTGGAGAAGATAGTAATTCCCCGTTCCCGTTCGAGAGGATTGGTATCCAGAAAAGCATCCTTATGGTCAACCCGTCCTAATTTGCGGAGTATCCCTGCATGATACAGCAAGGCTTCTGAGAGTGTTGTTTTTCCGGAATCGACATGTGCAAGCAAGCCAATCACAAGGCGTTTCAAAATCGTTTCCCCCTTTGCAGATAAATTTTAATATTATTTTTATTATAACACAGTTCTTTCCAGAATGCAAGCCTTATTTCGGAAACTGTACATGCCCTGTCTGAGGTTCATCCGGAGTCAGGGGAATATCATAATCAATAATCACATCACCATAAATATCTGTAATCCGGAAAGTAAACGGCCCTGCACCGAGTTCCATGCTCTCAAAATAATTATAATTTCTTCTTGGAATTTCAATAAATTCATTTTCAGAATTTAAATATTCTAATTTAGTAATCGGGTATCTGTGATTTCTCACCTGCACACCGCACCAGAAAGCGGAACTGCCTTCTTTATACTGATAAGAAACAGGAGCATTTTCAGCACTGTCAAGAGGAATAATCCTCCAGCTTACCGGAACACGGCCTTTTTCCACAGGTGCAATCAGCGGAAAGGCTTCTGTATATAAATCCAAATCGCCTTTTTTCCCCTCAGGGAGTAAATCTGTGACAAGTACCTGAATAGTACCGGATTCTCCTGTCACTTCCAGATAAGCTCCGGCAAGCTGGGCGGTATTATAATCTTCTAAATTCATTGCTGTAATCCAGTAGTCGTCTTTGGAAATCGGGTCGAGCATAGCACAGCCCCCCTCATAACCGCCGCCGTAAAAAGTCGCATCTCCTGTATGTATTGTATTTTTGGGTTCAAGAATATCTTTTTCTGACGGCAGTCCACGCCGTTTGAGAAGAATCCAGTCATAAATATTAACCTGATTATCCTGATTCAAATCATATGCCTGAGAAACCGCCCCTGAACGCTTTAAGAGAGAACTCTGAAGCTTTTGGACAGAAAGCTGTTCTGCTCCTGCCGGAATATTGGTCAGCATTCCGCAGAGAATCCCACATGCCAGAATGCAAAATTTTCCTGTGTTTTTCATGATGTCCCATCCTTTCTGAATGCAGATACTGAAAAAGCTGCCGCAAAAATACGGCAGCTTTTGAATTTTTATTATTTTCTTCTCTTGAACGCACTGTCAAGTTTGGCCATTTTCTTTTTCTCTTTTGCCTGACGCATCAAATCGGCATCCTGAGAACTGTCACTGGACTGGGCAGAATTTTCATTGTCATCATCCATGAAATTGGCAAGGCGATTCTTAAATGTAGAACCATCACTCTTTGCCGGAGCAGTACCAGTCTGAGAATAATAATTCGACTGCTGATAAGCAGAAACCTGCTGGCTGTGTGCGGCCGGCTGATTGATATACATGCTCTGCGGCTGGTTTGGCTGCACATACATGCTCTGCTGGTTGGGCTGTATATACATGCTCTGCGGCTGATTCGGCTGCATATACATGCTCTGTGGCTGGTTCGGCTGCATATACATACTCTGCTGACGCAGATACTGAGACTGCTGTGCATAACCATACTGCTGTGCATAACCATACTGCTGAGACTGCTGCTGCGGATAGCCATACTGCTGCTGCGGATAACCCCCAAACTGCTGCTGCGGATAACCCCCAAACTGCTGCTGCGGATAGGGTTGTGCCATAGTCTGCGGTGCGGCATTCGGTGCAGCTCCCTGCTGATAGAACGGATTATTTGCCTGAGCGGCCGCCTGTGCAGCCTGCGGCTGTTCTTCTTCTTCCGGTTCTTCCGGAGTTTCAGCAGCTTCAAAGCCAAAATCACCATCTGCCGAGAATCCGGCAAAATCATTTGCAGATGCAAGCGGATTTTTCGGTGCTTTGTTCATTGCCGGCGGCGGTGCAGCGGCCTGTGTTTCGGCTGCAAAACCTTCTTTCGGAGCTTCTTCCTTCTTTTCCGGTGCAGAAACAGCGGCATCTGCCAGAGCAGGCAGAGGATGTTCTTTTTCATCTGCCGGAGCAAATAATTCTGCTGCCTTTACGGTCTTGTCTGCGGCAGTAAAGATTTCTGCCTCCTGATTTTCCGGATTTGCACGGTATAACAGCCGGAAACAGTCTTCACATGGCTGTTTGATTTCCAGTGAGGCAAAAGAAATTGTCACCAGTTTTTCGATTAAAGTTTCTCCTGAGGGAAGCATGGCCATAATTGCGTTATATTCCGGACAGGAACGCATGACTTTTCCTTCATTGACTTTTACGCTTGTCACACCAGCATAGACTGCTTGTTTTTCTGCTGTCACAAGCACGCAGAGTTCGGAATCGCTGCCAGAGACAAGCTGAGGTTCAATATTCTTGATATCTTCTGTCAGTTTCACAGCAAGATTATAAAATTCCTGAGATTCCATGAAATTACCTGCCTTTCCTTATTTTTTGTAATGGGTTTAAAAATTATGCATGACTAAAGAAACGGGGTTGGTTTTTGCCGTTGGATTTTGCACTATAGACTGCCATAATCGCATTGTCGAGGAGGTCTTCTGTTGTTTTTCCGTCACGGGGATAAAGGGCAATCCCATAGCTGGCAGTGAGGGAAATGGTATTTCCCTGAGCGGTAACAGGACTGATAAATATTTGACGGAACTGTTCTGTGATGCTGAGAATGTCAGCTTCTGACATTGTGCCGGTCAGGAGAACAGCAAAATCATCTCCACCGGTTCTTGCACAAAGAAAGCTTGTTTTATAAGTACGGAGAATCCGTTCTGCATAGACTTTTAATACAGTATCTCCGACTTCCGGCCCAAATGAGTCATTGACAGATTTAAAATTATCTAAATCCATATAAATAATTGTAAATACCTCGTTCTGGTTAAGATGCTCCTGCATTTGTTCACGGAAATAGGCGAGATTATACATATCTGTCATTTCGTCTTTATAGGCTAATTCTTTCAGTGCTTCATCTTTTTCCTGCATGAGACGGTTGGAATCAATCATCTGCTCATACTGTTCTGAAAGTTCCTGATGCTGCCGGTCATTCTGTACCAGAAAGTTGTAGATAATTATCAGAATGGCAATTGTCACAATAGAAGTCATCAGACCAATCATTGCACTGGAAGAACCATGCAGCACACCGGAAAGCGTGCCGATACTGGAAAGAGCACAGAGCGATAATGCAGCAATAAAGCCTCTTTTCTTATTCGTCATTAAAATAACAGTAACAATAACAACCTGAAGCTGGCTGAGTGTGCCCAAATAATTCTGTGTACTGCTCGTGTGCAAAGGCCCTATGAATAAATAAATAACCAGATACGCAATAATGCCGATAATTAAAATTGCAATATGCAGCCCTTTGTTTTTTTCTATCATAAATTCACCTCTTAAAAATTACCTGTCAGCCACGACTGAAAAAACAAAGCTGATTTTTTCCGTTGCTTTTTACATTGTAAACAGCCATAATTGCATGTTTGAGTAACATCTCTGTGCTTCCGCCGTCCTGTGGGAAAGAAATCACCCCATAGCTGGCAGACAGATTAAAATTCTGCATTTTGACTGTAATCGGAGAATTTATAACAGAACGAAGCCGTTCAATCAGTTGTATGATTTCTGCTTCTGTGTGTTTCTCTTTCAGGAAAATAGCAAATTTATCGCTGTTCATGCGGACACAGATGCAATTATCACTGCTAAGAGACTGAATGCGTTCGGCATAATTGATAATAGCAAGGTCACCAGCTTTTGGCCCTAATGTATCATCAATCTGTTTGAAATTATCAATATCCAGATAAATGACATGAAATGGTAATTCTGCCTGAATGGCTTCATTCATTTTCAGATGCAGATAATGTGCATTATACATGCCGGTCAGCTGGTCTTTGTAAGCAAAATTTCTGAGAGCTTCGTCTTTTTCCTGAAGTATCCGTTTGGTATCAAGAATTTCATCATATTGTTTCCGCAGCTCCTGCTGCTGGGCAAGTGTGGTCTTGCTGTAGAAATAAATAATAGAAAGCAAAATAATTGAAATAATATAGATAAACAGGCTGACATAAGATTCCTGAGAAACAGTAAGAAATCTGTAAAGCTTATCAATAAATAAAAAGATATTGATAGCAATTGCAACAATATATCCTGTTTTCGGCATTGTAGTAACCATTGCTACACATAATGCAAGCCGTACCTGTGAAAGCAGCCCCTTGTACATGTTAAGTGGTGAATCTTTGGACGCAGTAACAACAATAATCAGAAGATTCAGGATAATACAGCCAACCAGAATGATAATCCGAACTGTTTTATTCTTCATTTTAATCTTACCTCATATGATTTTGTTTTGCTGACAGTTATGCCTGACTGAAGAAACAGGGTCTGTCCTTGCCGTTTGCCTTGGCATTATATACTGCCATAATTGCATTATCAAGCAAAATTTCAGAATTTCTGCCGTCACGGGGATGTACAACAATACCATAGCTGGCACTTAATGTAATATTAGCCCCCTGTACACTGACTGGTTCACTGAATAAACGGCGAAGCTGCTCAATCATGTTAAGAATGTCTGCTTCTGTATATTCTCCAAGCAGCATCATAGCAAATTCATCACTGCTTCTGGAACAAAGATATTTTTTGCCACAGTAGCTGGAAACACGTTCGGCAAATATTTTCAGGGCGGCATCACCTGTTTTTGGCCCGAAAGTATCATTGAGCCCTTTGAAATTGTCAATATCAATATAGATAATGGCAAAATTCTGCTGTTTTGCAGCGGCCTCGTCTACCTGTTCACGGAAATAATGCATATTATACATGCCGCTGCTGCGGTCATGGTACGCAAGCATTCTTAACGCTTCATCTTTTTCCTGCATCAGGCGGTTAGAATCCATAATCTGTTCATACTGTTCGCTTAATTCCTGTGTCTGCTTCTTGTTTGTGGTAAGGAACGTCAGAATAACAGTCATGGCAACCATGTTAACAATCGGAGTAAATACACCCGGCAGACCAGTAACAGTGTGTGAACGCAGAACAGCACTGGCTGCACTGTAAATACTAAGGGAACATAACACGGCAGAAGCAATATACCCTCTTTTGCCGTTGGTGGTTACCAGTGTGGTTGTAATAAGTACCAGAAATGCAGAAAGCACGCCCATATAGTCAGAGAGAAATGCCAGCTGCGGAGAGCGACGTAAAGGCCCCATCAGCATAAAAACAAAAAGATAAACAAGAATACAGATAACCATAATGACAATATTGCGGCCTTTATTTTTTTCTTTCATAATTTAACCTCTTTATAAAAATTTTATGAGAAATGATTCGGATTCTCCGCCGGCCGGAACAGCTGGCGGAGAAACAGCATCAAAATTTTAACTGAAAAAGCATGACCTGTCTTTTCCATTTGCTTTTGCATTATATACTGCCATAATTGCATGGTCAAGCAAATTCTCCGTATCATTACCATCTTTGGGATGAGATACGATACCAAAACTTGCAGTAACATTAAGTATTGTCATTTGTGCGGTAATCTGTTTATTGAACAGCGGACGAAGCTGTTCAATAATATTTAAAATATCCGCTTCTGTCTGTTCACCTGTCAGAATAATGCCAAATTCATCCCCGTTGGTACGGGCACAAACATAACGCCGGCCACAGTACGCAGCCACACGTTCAGCATAAATTTTTAATGCAGCATCACCTGTTTTCGGCCCAAATGTATCATTGATTTTCTTGAAATCATCAATATCCACATAGATAACACTGAACGGCATTTGCAGACGGACGGCTTCGTCTAATTTTTCACGGAAATAACGCATGTTATACATGCCTGTCAAGGCATCTGTGTAAGCAATCGCACGGATAGCCTCGTCCTTTTCCCGCATAATACGGTTGTCATCCATAGACTTTTCATATTGTTCTTTCAATTCATGTGTAATGGCCTGATTCTGCATGATGTTCGTATAAATAATCGTCATCGTTGCAATGGTAATGGCCGGAATAACCAGACCGGCAATTGCATTCCTGCTGTGCAGTGCACCGGAAATCGCACTCAGAATACTGAATATATTCAGAATACAAACAGTAATATATCCACGCTTGTGATTCGTTACTACCAGTACGGTGGAAGCAATTACCTGTATCTGTGCCAGTACACCATTAAAAGGCTGTGTGGCTGCCGTAGTCAGCGGACCTGTAATAAGAGCCACAGCCAGATGAACAATTGCACATAAAACTAATATGAAAATATGCAGTCCTTTATTTTTTTCATTCATAAATTACCTCACTCCCCTGTGGGATAAACCCACCCTGCTGTCTTATTCTTCTACAGCAAGATTCGGATTCCTGCGGAGCTTGTTTTTCAGACGCTGTTTTGCAAGTTTTGCCTGCTGCTCAGCCTTGCGCATTTCTGCACGGGCCTTGTTCTTCTCTACCTGCCGCTTCAGTGCCTCTGCACCGTCCTTGACAAGCTGCTTGTCAAAAATACAGGAAAGTGAAATATCGTCCTGTGTACCAAAATTGGTACGTTTTGTCAGATTGCGGACAACTATCTTGTCAAAATCCGGCATGTGCTCCAGATGGCTGGCAATAATCGTATGATAGTCCAGAAAATCTTCACTGCTCCGGAAAGATGTGAATAATCCGTCTGTCGATACAAATACTGCCATGGGAATCTCCATCATGTAAAAACAATTGAACATGTCAATTGCGTTTGAGTTGCTCATAGATGCTGTCATGTTGGCCGGTGCAGATTCATCATCCACAATCGGCATTTCTGCTTCGCCGTCTTCATCCAGAACTACCAGACTTCCGTCACCAATCTGGATGCCGAATACATAATCCTTTGCCATAACTACAGCAATCAGGGTCGTACCATAAATAGATTCCATCTTGATGGCCTCTAACTGGTCGTCTGTAAACGGGGCACGTTCTTCATCTGTTACAGGATTCTTCCTGTAATGCTTGGAAACTTCACGGTTCCATCTGGAAATAATCTGCTTTTCAATCTTGCGGATAACATCCTTCGGATTCTCCATGAAACTTTCCTCAAATTCTTCAGGGTCCCTGTAAAAGTTTCTGACTGTTCGCAAGGTTGCCCTGACTGCGAGTCGGGAACCGACATCGCTTCTGAAATGTTTTTTACTGCCGTGACCATCTGCAACAACAGCAATAGAATATGCTTCTGTTGACTGAAAATTTGAGAAGTCCTGGCAGACTGTACCTTTCGCTACGTGGCTTGCACCAATGACGGAATGACAAAATCCATCATACATAGCGAACACCTCCTTTCCCTTTCGTTACCATTTGCATCTTACCAGCCGGCATCAAAGGGAACATTGTCGCCATAGCCTTCGGATTTGATGATTTCCTGAATCTGCTGCCCCAGCATTT
>CADBOP010000180.1 GCA_902796255.1 uncultured Ruminococcus sp. | reverse complement strand
TTTGCTGTGGCTGTCATGTCAATCTGGTCGCCGTTTTCATTTTCGAGAATTAAACTAAAAAACATAAGAATCCCCCCTTGCAATTTGGCTGAGATTGGTGTATAATGAAAATATGTAAATAAACTTACAAATCGGAATATGTGGTGATAAATATGAATGTACGTTTAATGACAATCAATGATTATGAAAAAGTATATGAATTATGGCTGTCCTGTGCGGGTATGGGATTAAATAATCTCGATGATTCAAAAGAGGGAATCGAAAAATTCCTGAATAGAAATCCCGAAACTTGTTTTGTTGCTGAAACAGAACAAAGAATAATTGGCGTAATTATTGCCGGAAATGACGGAAGAAGAGGCTATATCTACCATACAGCAGTTAATCCTGATTACAGGCATCAGGGAATTGCCACAAAACTTGTAAATGAAGTTATGAGGGCATTAAAAGCATTAGGTATCAATAAGACTGCTTTGGTTGTATTTTCAAAAAATACAGCCGGAAATGCTTTTTGGGAAAAAAGTGGTTTTTCTTCAAGAGAAGATTTGATTTATAGAAATAAGACAATTACTGAAATGATTAGAATTGACACATAAATTTTGGTCAATCGAAAATAAGGAGAATGATTATGGACTGCAAAGAAATTATCGTGGATATGCGTAACTATGACCCCGAACAGGCAAAAACCGGACAGAAAACGGCGGAACTGCTGTTCCGGCTGAATCAGACTTTCCCCAGAAGTGAGGAATATCAGAAACTTCTGAAAGAAATCTTCGGTGAAAATCTCGGAGAAAACAGTTTTATTTCTGCACCGGTTTATGGTGCTTGTGTTGAAACAATGAAAATCGGAAAAAACTGCTTTATCAACAGTAATCTGCTTGCTATGGCAAGAGGCGGCATCACAATCGAAGATGATGTGATGATTGCCGGAAATGTCCAGCTTCTGACGAATAATCATGATGTCTATGACAGACAGATTCTGACTTGCAAACCGATTTTAATTCAGCAGGGTGCATGGATTGGAGCAGGTGCAACGATTCTGCCCGGAGTCAGCATCGGCAGATATGCCATTGTCGGGGCGGCTTCTGTTGTCACAAAGGATGTGCCTGATTATGGTGTTGTTGTCGGAAATCCTGCGAAAATTGTGAAAATGCTCGACCCTGAAAAATTTGAACAGAAAAGGAGCTGAATTTCATGCCTTTCAAAAAATTATCTGCTGTATTACTGATTGGAAATTTTCTGTTTTTTTCTGCCTGTGGTGCATCAGGAAAAACTGACACGGAATCCGTCACTTCTGTTCCGGAGACATCAGAAGAACAGACAATACTTTCAGAAGAAAGTTCCATATCAGAAACAGAACCGGAAACAATTCTGACAGAGGAAATTTCTGCACCTGAACTATTTTTCTAATCCGCAGACTGATGGTACAGATGCAGATTCGTCAGCAAGCAGAAATCTTAATTCTGGTACACTTATGGGAAATGTAGAATATACTGCTTCCTTGATTCAGAATCAAATCGGCGGAGATGTATTCCGGATTGAAACTGTTATCCCCTATCCGGCTGATTATAGTGATACGACAAATCAGGCGAAAAACGAACAGAATGAAAATGCCCGTCCGGAACTTGTCAGTCATCTTGAAAATGTCAGTCAATATGATACTGTCTATCTTGGATTTCCGAACTGGTGGGGAGATATGCCGATGGCAGTTTACAGTTTTCTGGAAGAATATGATTTTACTGGAAAAGAAATTCATGTATTTGTCTGCCACGGCGGAAGCGGTGCAGCCGGAACAATTTCAAATATTCAGTCCCTGCAGCCCGGTGCTTCTGTAGATACAAACCTTCTCACACTTTATTGGACAGATGTTGAAAATGCAGAAAATCTTGTTATGAACTGGCTGAACTAAGTCTGATATAGCATAAGGAAAGAGCAATGTCTTCCACTCACAGAGTACATTGCCCTTTGTTTTAAAACATGATTTTTAGTAACTATTCAGTCCCCTAAAATAAACTGACCTTGAAATAATGAAAGTAAAGCTTGAAAAGCAGTTGAGCCAGCTTTAGTATGTGTTCAAGAAACGTTGGCAAACAAATCAGAAGCAATATCGGGAAAATTCTCTTACAAGCTTGAATCCTGGAGGAAAATGGA
>CADBOP010000179.1 GCA_902796255.1 uncultured Ruminococcus sp. | reverse complement strand
GTCCGCAAGCAATTACGTATTACTTGGAGTACAGCTCGACAATCAGGTGTGTTTCTGCTTCGTAGTCAATATCGGACGGATTCGGCATTCTGGTAACTTTTGCAGAGAATTTGTCATTGCTGACTTCCAGCCACAGCGGCACGGTTCTGCTCTGTGTTTTTTCAAGAATACCAACAGTCTGTTCGCTGCCTTTGAAGAGTACGCTGCTTCTGCTGTTTTCGCTCAGAGCGACTTCATCGCCGACAGATACACGATAAGAAGGAATATCCACTTTCTGGCCGTTTACTGTGAAATGGCCATGTGTTACCAGCTCTCTTGCTTCACGTCTGGTAGAAGCCAGACCCATACGGAAAGCCACATTATCCAGTCTGGATTCCAGCATAGTAATCAAATTATCGCCGGCTTTGCCTTCCATTTTTTCAGCGAGTTCAAAATAATGACGGAACGGCTTTTCCATTACGCCATAGATAAACTTCAGCTTCTGTTTTTCTGTCAGCTGTGTACCGTATTCAGAAATCTTACGGCGGCTGTTTGCATTCGGATTACGATTAGATTTCTTGTCAATGCCCATGACTGCGGGGCTGATACCTAAGTATCTGCATCTTTTCAGAATCGGGTCTTTATTTACTGCCATTTATCATAACCTCCTATCAGACACGTCTTCTCTTGGGCGGGCGGCAGCCATTATGCGGAATCGGAGTTACGTCTTTAATCATACGTACTTCGAGGCCGACTGTCTGTAATGCACGGATAGCAGCTTCACGGCCGCTGCCGGGGCCTTTGACGTAAACTTCCACAGTTTTCAGACCATGTTCCATTGCAGCTTTTGCAGCAGTTTCAGCAGCTGTCTGTGCAGCGAACGGAGTAGACTTTCTTGAGCCACGGAATCCCAGACCGCCTGCACTTGCCCATGAAATGGCATTGCCCTGCGTATCTGTAATTGTCACGATTGTATTATTAAAAGTAGACTGAATATGCACAGCACCGCTCTCAATATTCTTGCGTTCTCTGCGGCGGCGTACAGCAGTTACTTTTTTACCCTTCTGTTGTGCCAAAAGAATTCACCTTCCTTACCTTACTTCTTCTTATTAGCGATTGTTTTAACCGGACCTTTGCGAGTTCTGGCATTGGTCTTGGTACGCTGGCCTCTTACCGGCAGGCTCTTTCTGTGACGTACACCTCTGTAGCAGCCGATTTCAATCAGTCTCTTGATATTCAGAGCGACTTCACGGCGGAGGTCACCTTCCACAGTCACATTTGCATCGATATAATCACGCAGTTTAGCGACATCTTTTTCTGTAAGGTCTTTTACTCTGGTATCCGGATTAATACCGGTTGCAGCCAGAATCTTGTCCGCAGTCGGACGGCCGATGCCATAAATATAAGTCAGGCCGATTTCGACTCTCTTTTCCTTGGGCAGGTCAACACCTGAAATTCTTGCCATGTTTTGAATACACCTCCAATGCTGTCAGATTAACCCTGACGCTGTTTGTGCTTGGGATTTTCACAGATTACCATGACTTTTCCCTTGCGTTTGATGACCTTGCATTTTTCGCAAATCGGTTTTACCGAAGGTCTTACTTTCATTGAAAATACCTCCTTGTTGTAGAGAAACAAGTATAACTATAACAAACGGGTTCTGCACAGATTACTTGGCACGCCATGTAATCCGGCCTTTTGTCAGGTCATAGGGTGACATTTCAATTTTTACTTTATCTCCCGGAACAATACGGATGTAATTCATCCGGAGTTTTCCTGACACATGTGCGAGAATGACATGCTTGTTCGGCAGTTCTACACGAAAATTAGCATTCGGCAGAGCTTCGAGCACAACACCCTCTACTTCAATCAAATCTTCTTTCGACAAATTTATTTCCCCTCCTTCAGCAGACGCAGTTTTTGGCGAAGAGCCTTATCCGTCAAGCCGTCCGGATTCCAGCAGAACTGGGTTGGGCGGACATGTTTTGGATTTTTGCGTTTAGGTTTCCGGATAGTCCGGTGTCTGCCGTCAGCAAGCCAGACAAAATTTTCATCCTGAGCAATAATCAGGTAAAAACCGTCTTTTTCCTTACCGGCACAGGCACGGACGACCATTCCGACATGCAGCAGCATTACAGCTCCGGTTCTGTAAGAATCACAGGCCCGTCCTGTGTAATAGCGATAGCATGTTCAAAATGTGCGGAAAGGCTGCCGCTTTTTGTACGGACTGTCCAGCCGTCTCTGCAAACACGGATTGCATCACCTTTGACATTAATCATCGGCTCGATGCAGATGCACATACCGGCCTGTAAGCGAATGCCTTTTCTGCCGGCCTGTACATAATTGGGAACTTCGGGAGATTCGTGTAAGTCTCTGCCGATGCCGTGGCCGCAATATTCACGCACGATGCCATAACCTCTGGAAGCACAGTAGCGTTCTACCGCACCTGATACTTCATAGAGTCTTGCACCGACGACAGCAGCCTTGATGCCTTCGTACAGAGAAGCGTTAGTTACATCCAGTAAATCCTGTGCTTCCTGTGAAATCTTGCCGACTGGAAAAGTATAGCAAGTATCACCATGAAAGCCATTAATATATGCACCGACATCGATGCTGACGATATCACCGGATTTAATTTTCCGTGAACCAGGAATCCCGTGAATTACTTCTTCGTTGACTGATACACATGCACTGCCGGGGAAACCGCCATAGCCTAAGAAAGACGGTACAGCCCCCTGACTGACAATATAATCATGTACAATCTTGTCAATTTCCTTAGTTGTCATTCCGGGTTCAAGTGCACGGCCTGCAACGTGGCAGGCAGTACCGGCAATTCTGCCGGCAATACGCATTTTTTCTAAATCTGTCTTAGATTTAATTGTAATACTCATCAGATTTCTGCCCCCACTGCTTTAAGTGTCAGCTTTTTAGTATCGGCAACTTCTTCCTGTCCGATGACAGTTTCCAGTTTGCCCTGCTGTTCATAATAAGCTTTAATGGGTTCTGTCTGTTCATGATATGTTGCAAGACGAGAAATAACGGTTTCGGGCTGGTCATCTTTACGAATCACTGTCTTTGCACCGCATTTGTCGCACACGCCTTCTGTTTTAGAGGGCTTGTACTGAATATGATACGATGCCCCGCAGCCTTCGCATACTCTTCTGCCGGAAACTCTTTCTTTAATTGTTTCATCCGGAACATAAATTTCCACAACTTTGTCAATTCTCACACCCATTTTATCAAGTGCTTCTGCCTGCGGAACTGTTCTGGGGAAACCATCCAGAATAAAGCCATTCTTGGCATCATCCTGAGCGATACGGTCTTTCAGAATACCAATGACAATATCATCAGAAACCAGACCGCCTGCTTCCATAACAGCCTTTGCCTTGAGGCCGTATTCTGTGCCGTTCTTTACCGCTTCACGCAGCATATTGCCGGTAGAAATCTGCGGAATATTGAGTGCTTCAGAAATTGCCTCTGCCTGTGTACCCTTGCCTGCACCGGGTGCACCGAGTAAAATCAAATTCATATACATGCCTCCTTTATCCTAAGAAACCCTTATGATGACGCATCATCAGCTGGGATTCCAGAGTTCTTGCAGTTTCCAGAGCTACACTTACTACAATCAAGATAGAAGTACCGCCCATGGAAAGTGAACGGAAATTGCCGTCAATCCAACCGAACGCAATCGGCAGAATAGCGATAAAGCCGAGGAAGATAGCACCCACAAGAGTAATCTTGGAAAGCACTCTCTGAATATAATCCGAAGTCGGCTTACCAGGTCTGATACCCGGAATACCACCGTTGCTCTGACGGAGGTTATTGGCAATTGTCACCGGGTCATACTGCATTGCTACATAGAAATAATTAAATGCAATAATCAAAATCAAATATAACACAGCATAGCCCCAGCTTGTTGTTTTGAAAAATTCGATAAAATGATAATAAAACTTCTGGCCTGCGGTTGTTGTCTCATCAATTACCTCTACCGGCTTTACAAACAAGCTGATAGTACTTGGCAGAGACATGAAAGACATTGCGAAGATAATCGGCATAACACCGCTCATGCAAATCTTCACCGGAATATGTGTATTCTGTCCGCCGTACTGTTTCCGGCCGACAACACGCTTGGCATACTGAATCGGAATGCGGCGTTCTGCCTCATTCATAAACACAATCAGTACAATCATAGCAATGAACACAATCAGAATGAAAATATCCCAGAAGAAGTACTTTGCCTTGTCCATCTGGAACAATGCCCACATAGTACCCAAATCAGTAGGAAATCTTGCAACAATACCGGCAAACAGCAGAATAGAAATACCATTGCCGATGCCCTTGTCATTAATTCTGTTGCCCATCCAGACAACAAAGCTTGCACCTGCGGTAAAGCAGGCAATAATCACAATTGCTGCAAACCAGCCATATGCACCAGAAGTATACTGCACCGCACCGGCACTGTTCCGGAGTGTCAGATAATATGCAACAGACATGAAAACTGCCAGAAGCAAGGCGACATAAGCTGTAATCTTATTCAGTACCTTTCGACCTTCTTCGCCTTCCTCCTGCAAGCGTTCAAGCGGAGGAAGTGCATAGGTCAGAAGCTGTATAATAATAGACGAGTTGATATACGGCGTAATCGACAGGGAAAATACAGTTGCTTTGGAGAGCTGGCCGCCGGTCAGAATATTCAAATATTCCAGAAAATTACCGTCAGTTGCATTACTGCTCATCCATTCCTGTACTGCCGCAAGCGACAGAAACGGCACTGTAATTGCACCGCCGATGCGGAAAATAATAATCATAATGAGTGTATAGATAAACTTCTTACGAATCTCCGGTACACTCCAGGCATTCTTCAGTGTCTGAAACAAGTCAGATCACCTCGGCTTTCCCGCCTGCCTTTTCAATCTTTTCAGACGCAGATTTCGTGAACTTTGCTGCCTTGACGGTCAGCTTCACATTCAGTTCTCCGTCGCCCAGAATTTTTACGCCATCGCAAACTTTCTTTACCAGACCGCTGGCGCAAAGCAGTTCTGTATCAACAACAGTACCTTCTGTGAACTTGTTCAGGTCACCGACATTGACAGTTGCATAAGTTTTTGCAAAAATATT
>CADBOP010000178.1 GCA_902796255.1 uncultured Ruminococcus sp. | reverse complement strand
TGCTATAATAATATAGTTGTATCGTACTACTGTCTAAAGTAACTGATGGGCTACTGTTACAAATTTTCATAAAATGCGAGGTGAATACGAAATGAAAAAGGACATCCATCCGACTCTGTACAAAACAACGATTACATGTCATTGCGGCAATGTTATCGAAACACAGTCTACCAAGCAGGACATCAAGGTGGAAATTTGCTCCAAGTGCCATCCGTTCTATACCGGTAAACAGAAATTAGTGGATACCGGCGGACGTGTTGACAGATTTAAACGTCGTTTCAATCTGGATAAGTAATTTTCTGGGTTTGAAATCACTTGGATAATAAGTAATTTTTATGCGGACAGTTTTCTTTTTTCAAAACTGTCCGTTTTACTTTCCTGAGAAAGTGAGAAAACTATGCAGAATCATGATTATATTACAATTGCACAAGAAGCAAAGACTTCTTTTATAGAAAAAAAATCGGAATTTATCGGCTATCTCTCCCCTGTCACTTCCAATGACGAAGCTGTAGATTTTATCAATACTGTCAAGGCAGAACACAGAAAGGCCAGACATCATGTATATGCGTATATTCTGCGTGATTCCAACATTACACGCTATAGTGATGACGGCGAACCGCAAGGCACGGCCGGTATTCCCGTTCTGGATGTCCTGCAAAAAAGAAACCTGACAGATATCTGCTGTGTGGTGGTCAGATATTTCGGCGGCATTCTGCTCGGCGGAGGCGGTCTTGTCAGAGCTTATTCCCATAGTGCTGCCCTGACATGTGATGCTGCCCGAATACAGCATATGTGTGAAAGCACTCCCCTCACCCTCCGAATGGATTATACCCTGTACGGAAAAGTGACCTACTGTCTCCCGAAATATGGTGTTATCGAACAGAACAGCGATTTCAATACAGATGTATTATTAGAACTGCTTGTCCGGAATGAAGTGCTTGCTGCCCTGAAAGCCGAACTGACAGAACTTTCCGGCGGAAAAATCCAGATGCAGTCCGGAACGCCTGCTTATGCCGATTTTTCATCTGTCCTGAACAAAACAGAAAAATTTTCATAAAAAAAGAGGGTTTCTGTATTTCTGATTCGTATTATAAAACAGAAACTATTGTAAGAAATCCCAAAGGAGGAATTCTGCTTTGACTATCCGTGAACAGCTTGCACAGCTCGAAACAGAAATTCTCGCCCCACAGGCCTGCAAAAGTACAGACACCGGTGCAGTCATCCGGCTGAAACCAGAGCAGCCCTGCCCTTACCGGACAGAATTTCAGCGTGACCGTGACAGGATTCTGCACTGTAGTGCATTCCGCAGACTGAAACATAAAACACAAGTATTTCTCTCCCCTGTCGGTGACCATTACCGGACAAGGCTCACGCATACACTGGAAGTTGCCCAAGTAGCAAGAACTATTTCCAGAGCATTGTTTCTGAACGAAGATTTGACGGAAGCAATCGCACTCGGTCATGACATAGGGCATTCCCCGTTCGGACATGCCGGCGAAGCGGTTTTAAACCGCATCTGTCCGCATGGGTATCATCATTATGAACAGAGTGTCCGTGTGGCCGATGTCATAGAAAAATTAAACTTAACTTATGCCGTCCGTGACGGCATTCTCTGTCATACGAATAAAACTGCTTCTACCAGAGAAGGCAATATTGTCCGGTTTGCGGACAGAATTGCCTATATCAATCATGATATTGAAGATGCTTTCCGTGCCGGTGTGCTGACTCCGGAAAGTCTTCCGCAGGAAGCTGTTGCAGTATTAGGAGATACCAAATCCGGACGGATTACTACTTTAGTTTCTGCCATTGTTGCACACGGTGCGGATACAATCGGCATGAATCCGGAAATTCAGAAAGCATTTGACATTCTTCATGATTTCATGTATACTAACGTCTATCTGAATGATACCTGCAAACATGAGGAAAAAAAAGCAGAACAGCTGATTGCTGTCCTGTATCAGCATTTCCGGAAATTTCCCGAAAAAATGCCGGAAGCTTATCAGGAAATTGCTTCTGCATCTGATATTGACCGTGCTGTCTGTGATTATATTTCCGGTATGAGTGACAGCTATGCTGTCAATCTTTATACAGAATTATTTATCCCTGCATTCTGGAAATAAGGCTGGTGATGTTATGGCAAGACTGCCGGAAGAATTTATCTCTCAGGTCAAAGCGGCAAATGATATTGTCGATTTGTTCCGTGCTTATGCAGATGTGCAAAAACGTGGCAGAATTTATGTCTGCTGCTGTCCGTTTCACTCTGAAAAAACGCCGTCCTGCACTATCTATCCGGATAATGCCTCTTTTTATTGCTTTGGCTGTCATGTGGGCGGTGATGTCATTAAATTCACAATGCTGACAGACAATGTAAATTATATCGAAGCTGTTAAAATTTTAGCCCAAAGATGCGGCATGGCTTTACCAGCATTCAGTCCGCAGGACAGGCAGGAATCACATTTCCGTGACAAATGCTATGAAATCAATCGGGAAACAGCAAATTTTTATTATCAGAATCTCCTGCACGGTTCTGATAAAACCGGACTCCGCTATCTGAAAACTTTTCAGATTCGGCCGGAAACCGTAAAAAAATATGCTGTCGGCTATGCTCCGGATGACTGGCAGATTCTGCATTATCATCTCAGACAGAAAGGCTATTCTGATACTGAAATTCTTGCTTCCGGAGTTTGCATGAAAAATCAGAATGATAAACTCTATGACACTTTCAGAAACAGAATTCTATTTCCAGTTGTAGATTTCCGAGGCAATGTCACCGGCTTTGGTGCAGGAGCTGTCAGTCAGGCACAGCCGCCGGAGATTTATACAGGAAACACCCCTGTATCTCATCAAAATCAAACCGTTTTTTCTCTGCATATTGCCAAAAAAGAAATGATTTCCAAAACTCTGATTTTAGCAGAAAATTATTTCAATGCCATTGCCATCTATCAGGCAGGTTTTCCGAATGTCATTGCTGTGCCGGATATCCTGACATTTTACCAGATAAAAGCAATCCGGCAATATGCGGAAGAACTGATTATCCTTTCCAGTCCTGCCATGCACTGCGGAGAGATTCAAAATATCCGGAATCTATGCGGGCAGGCGGGAATCAGCCTCAGAATCGCTCCGGTACAGGATGCTTTTGATTCTGCTGAATTTCTGAAAATGCATGATACAGAAACTTTCAGAAATCTGCTCGGCAATGCCGGTGATGCTGTACAGGCTGTACTGCAAAATTCATGGGAACAGTTTGATGCAGAACAGGATAAAAATCAGATGATACAAGAATCGATAGAGATTCTCTCCAAGCTTCCGCCACTTGAACGGGAAGTTTACATGACAGAAACTGCTCAGAAATTAGAAATTCCTGTGGAAATGCTGCAAAGTCAGCTTGATGCCAATTATCAGCCAAAAAAAGCATATTCCAATAAAAGCCGTTCTTTATCCAAAGAAGAACTTTCTGTACTGCCAAAGCGGAATCAGAAAAAAATCAATGCAGAACAGCAGCTTCTTGTATATCTGGTTCGTTATCCGGAAGACATTTCCCATATCCGGAAACAGCTTTCTCCGGAAAAATTAGTGACTGATGCTGACCGGAATTTATATCAGCTTATCTGTGATAATAACGGAAATCTGCCGGAATATCCGACAGAATTAAAAAAAATTCTCCTGAAATATCAGGATTTTGATTTTAATGCCCAAACCGCTGCGGATTGTATCACAGTCCTGAACACTACACAAAAGCAGGTGATTTTATGAATCCTCTGCCAGAAGACTTTATCATTCAGTTACTGGAAAAAAATCCTGTTGCAGAAGAATTTCAAAAATTTCATATCCGACTCAATGCCTGTGAAAAAGGGTTTGCCTGTTCCTGTCCGTTTCATTCTGAAACGGGAAAATCCTGTATCATTTATCCGGAAACACATAATTTTTACTGTCCTGTCTGTAAAAACGGCGGCGATGTGATTACCTTCCTGATGCTGATGCAGAATCTTTCTTATCCGGAGGCGGTGCAGATTCTGGCACAGAGAACGCAGCTTACTGTTCCGGAACAATCGCCGGAAGAGGCATTACAGCTACAGCAGAGGCGGGAACGCTGTTATGCAATCAACAGAGATACCGCTAATTTTTATTACTGCAATCTTCTGAAAGGCCCTGATAAAAAAGGCCTTACCTATTTTAAACAAAGGCAGCTTTCACCGCAGATTATTCAGAAATACGGTCTTGGCTATGCACCGGACGACTGGCATCAGCTGCAAAGCTATCTGAATCAGAAGGGATATTCTGATGAAGAACTGCTTCTTGCCAATGTCTGCCGGAAAAGCGAAAAAGGCAATATCTATGATAATTTCCGGAATCGGGTCATATTTCCGATTGTGGATATGCACCGGCATGTGATAGGATTCGGCGGCCGTGTACTTGATGACAGCAAGCCGAAATATCTGAATACCAGTGATACACCCGTATTTGATAAAGGCAGGAATCTTTTTTCTCTGCATTTTGCCGGACAGAATTCTCCGTCTTCTCTGATTCTCGCAGAAGGCTATATGGATGTGATTGCTCTGCATCAGGCTGGTTTTGAAAATGCAGTTGCTACGCTTGGTACGGCAATTACGCCACAGCAGGCCAGATTAATTGCACAATATACAGAGGAGGTCATTATTGCTTATGACAGTGACTCTGCCGGACAGAATGCCACCCAAAAGGCCATCCAGCATTTTCATGATGTGGGGCTTTCTGCAAGGGTACTGCATATTGATGAGAATGCCAAAGACCCTGATGAATATATAAAAAAATTCGGTGCGGACCGTTTCCGGCTTTTGCTGCATCATGCTGAATCTGTGCTTGATTTTCAGCTGAACCGCTGTAAAAATGATTTGAATCTGGAAACCGAAAACGGGAAAATTTCTTATCTGCACAGGATTATCCGGATTCTGGCCGGAATTGGCAATACTCAGACACAGGAAGTATATATTACCAAAAAAGCCGGAGAACTTGGTATCCGTCCGGAAATTCTGAAAACAGAAATTCAGAAATTCAGCAGGAAACAGGAAAAACGGGAGTCTCATTCTGACTTCCGCAATATTGAAAATTTTTCTCATGCCAGAGATGCTATTAATCCGCAGGCAAGCCGGAATCTGTATCAGAGCAAATCGGAAGAACTGCTCCTTGCTGCCATGATGCGGCTGCCGGAACAAGGAAATTATATTTCTTCCCAGCTCCGTCCGGAAGATTTTGTCACAGATTTTCACAGAAAAATTTATAACATATTATGTGCATTTTTGCCGGAATGCAGCTGGTTTATTCCCTCTCTGCTCGGTGCAGAATTTTCTGCACAGGAAATGGGACGCATTACAGGAATTTTCATTTACTATCATGACAAACTGAACGAACAGGCAGTTTTAAAATGCATAGAAAATCTACAGGCCGGAAATCAGCCGCCGCCTGATAAAAATAATATGTCAAACGATGAGTTTTCCCGACTCATTGCAAATAAAAAGAAGAATACCCGCTTGATTTACTAAGGAGGAATCAGAATGGACAAGAAGTCTACAATTGAAGCCCTGCTCGAAAGAGGAAAAGCTACTGGCAAACTGACTACCAAACAGATTACTGATGCACTTGAAGAAATGGATTTTGATGCTGACCAGCTCAATTCTTTCTATGACAACTGCGAACAGCATAATATTGAAATTATTGATAATAATATTATCGATGATAATTTTGATTTAAATCATATCGAAATCAGCGATAATCCTGATGATGATTTCGATTCTGCCCTGTCAACTGAAGGCCTTGCCGTGGATGACCCTGTAAAAATCTACCTGAAAGAAATCGGCCGTGTGCCGCTGCTTTCCGGTAATGAAGAAATCGAACTTGCCAGACTCATGGCAGAAGGGACACCGCTTGAAGCCAAAAGAGCAAAACAGAGACTTTCTGAAGCCAATCTCCGTCTTGTTGTCAGCATTGCCAAGAAATATGTCGGCCGTGGTATGCAGTTTCTGGATTTAATTCAGGAAGGCAATCTGGGATTAATCAAAGCTGTGGAAAAATTTGATTATAATAAAGGCTTTAAATTTTCGACTTATGCCACATGGTGGATTCGTCAGGCCATTACCCGTGCGATTGCTGACCAGGCAAGAACCATTCGTATTCCGGTACATATGGTAGAGACTATCACAAAAGTCAAAAAAGTATCCAGCCAGCTTCTGCATGAAAACGGCCATGACCCGACACCGGAGGAAATTGCTGACCGTCTGGAGCTGCCTGTGGAACGTGTCCGTGAAATTATGAGAATTGCACAAGACCCTGTTTCTCTGGAAACACCTATCGGCGAAGAAGAAGATTCTCACCTTGGTGATTTTATTCCGGACGATGATGCCCCAGCTCCGGCAGATGCCGCTTCCCATACACTTCTGAAAGAACAGCTTGACGAAGTACTTTCTACTTTGACTGACAGAGAAGCCAACGTACTCCGTTTAAGATTCGGTCTGATTGACGGCCGTTCCCGCACACTTGAAGAAGTCGGGGCACAGTTCAATGTCACCCGTGAGCGTATCCGTCAGATTGAAGCAAAGGCTTTGAGAAAGCTTCGTCATCCGAGCAGAAGCAAGAAAGTAAAAGATTTTCTGGATTAATTAAAAAAACTGCTGTATGCATCATACAGCAGTTTTTATTATTATTTTCTGTGATTATTCGCCAAATGCAGTCAAATCTGCTTCTTTGTAGATACCTACAATATATTTCAGAACTGCCAGAGATTCTTCTGCATCTGCTGTCTGGTTATGATTCAGGTCGATATTGGTCAGGCCTTCGCCTTCCAGTTTTTCCTTGCCCATAACAGCCTTATTGATAGTGATGACATCCAGAATATCCACTTTATCATTCAAATCCGCATCACCGAGTTTTCTTGTTCCGGGTGTAACTTCTTCGGATTCAGAAACGGTTTCCGTTTCAGAACTTTCTGTTGCTTCGGATTCAGAGGGGTCTTTCTCACCTGTTGCCTTGACATAAGCATCTGTGATAGCGACATCTGTATTCTTGCCCTTATCGACATACCAAACCTGACCTTCAAAGGATTTCTGTTTGCCGAGAGCTTCTTTAATTGCAGCAATAATTGCTTCATCTTTTACTTCAACATTGTCACCGTTTTCGTCAACATAAGTCACATTCAGCAGATTGTCAGCAAGATTCAGTTCAATTGTACCGGATTTCTTAGCTTCCCACTGTACATTAGCCCAGTAGTATACGCCGTCAAGCGGAATGCTCACACCAAGGCCGCCGTTTGCATAAGTTGCACCGTCCGGCAGTTTTACAGTAATGCAAACTGTATCACCGGCTTCGGGGAGGTCAATTTTAAAGTTACCCTTATCATCAGCAGTAATACTTGCATGACCTTCTTCGAGTTCAGTCGGTTCTGTATTCACAATTTCATTTGTTTCAGTCGGGTCGATTTCGATATCGGAGAATTTCGGCAGTTCATCGAGAGTAATGCAATAATCGCTCTGATACATAGCAATCAGGTCTTCTTCTGTATTGAATACAGGGTTGCTCAGGAAGTTGATATCATCAGAGCCGCCGTCATACCAAGGCATAAAGTAGAGCCAGCCTGCTTTTTCTGTTGTCAGGTTTTCTACAGTAGAGAAGCTGTCGCATTCTGCCATAGCCACCATCTTGGCACTGTTATATTTTTCCATGATAGTATAGAACGTGCTGGAGATTGCAGAATCGTTATGTTTCAGAACTGGTGAGCCAGTGCTCCAGTCTGTGCAGTTATATTTGTCATAGCCGATAATATCTACATAAGCATCGCCCGGATACCAGTTTTCAGAAGTAGAATATGCATAGCTGTTCCATTCCCAGATTAAGTTATGGCAGCCTTTGGTTTCTGTCAGATATTTATAAGTATAGATATACAGTTCTCTGTAAGCCTTAGAGCCTTCTCTGCCCCACCAGAACCAAGAACCGTTTTCACCGCCGCCGCCTTCTGCTTCGTGGAGCGGTCTCCAGATAACCGGAACACCTTTTTCCTGTAAAATCAGGAACTGTTCTGCAAGCGTATCCAGAGCCTGTGTATAATACTGATTTTCCTTTGTACCTTCAGTAGCTGCTTTGGACGGAGAGAAATCCGTATTCTGAGAATACGTTGTCTTGTCCCAGCTGATTTTGCTGCCGATTTCGTAGCTTTCAAATTCTGTCGGTACATTCAGATGGAATGAAGCAGTTGCAATACCGCCTTTGGCAGCCCATGCAAGTACTCTGTCTGTAGAGCCGTCATCACTGCCGAATGCAGGGCAGCAGAAATTGCCATAGTCGAAGCCACGGATAGCCGGAAGCTTGCCTGTTTTTTCTTCGATATAATTAAATTCATATTCAAAATCATGCGGGCCATAAGCATAGATTTCCTGCTGACCGGAGAGAATATGTTCGCCGTATACGCT
>CADBOP010000177.1 GCA_902796255.1 uncultured Ruminococcus sp. | reverse complement strand
TTTCAGTGTTGCCGTAACAGACGGCACAACAGAAGAAATAATAGCATCGTCAATCAGATTTTTATCAATATCATGCATTTCGAGAGCTGTGCGGATTCCAGCGGCATATTCAAGAGCCGTTGCAGACTGGTTTGTAGACATTCTTTCACGGAACAGAATATGATTTTCTTCATCAAAACAGCCGAGTACAATATTGGTATTCCCGACATCAATTGCTAATAACATAAAAACACCTCAAATCTTTAGTTCTTTGCAAATGCAATCAAATCTGAAACAATGCCCAGTGTGACAATCTTTGGCAGAGGAAATGCCTTCTCTCCGATTCTCAGATAAGGGTCTTGTATATGTGCAGGAAGCATTTCTGTAACAGAGCCGTCCGCTTGATACCGATATTCTTTGGCATCTGTTGCAAGCGGACAAATCATGTAAAAGCTTTTATCCTCTGCCATGATGTGAAGCCAGTGATACGGGTCATCATAACCGGGTTTGATATGCCAGATATATTTTTTGCCGTTGCAGATAATTTTCCGCCTGCCTTTGGTGCGGACAGCCATATTATAACACCCTTTCTGCGTGGCGGGTCACATGACAGCCGACATTCACAGAAACAGGCAGTCCGGCAATGTGGGTCGCCCCTTCTTCGATATTGACATATAAAGCTGTTACTGTACCGCCGAATCCCTGCGGACCTATGCCGAGCTGATTAATTTTCTCCAGCATTTTCTGTTCCAGTTCTGCATAGAGGGGTTTCGGATTGCGGATACCTGCATCACGGCAGAGTGCTTTCTTGGCAAGCAAGGCACATTCTTCAAAATTTCCACCGATTCCCACACCAACCACAATCGGCGGACAGGGATTGCTTCCGGCTTTTGCGATACAGTCAACAACAAAATGAATAATATCTTCCTGAGATGCTGCCGGTGTCATCATTCTGAGCTGTGACATGTTCTCACTTCCGAAACCTTTCGGACATACAGTAATCTTGATATTTTCACCTTCGACAAGTTCCAGATGCAGGACAGCAGGTGTATTGTCTTTTGTATTCACTCTTTCGAGAGGGTCGCCGACAACGGAACATCTCAAATAACCCTCTGTATAACCTTTGGCTACTCCGGCATTGACAGCCTCACGGAGTGTGCCGCCTGTGATATGCACATCTTGTCCGAGTTCGATAAATACGACTGCCATGCCAGTATCCTGACAGATAGGAAAATTTTCTTCTCTTGCGGCTTGCAGATTGGCAATTAAATCATCAAAGACAGCCTGACCGACAGGGGATTGTTCTTCTCTGGCACAGCTTTCTATTTTTTTCTCTAAATTTTCCGGCAGAATTTTATTTGCCTGAATACATAATTCTGCCACAGCATCTGTAATTTCCTGAATATGAATTTCTCTCATAATTTTAATCCTCCATGATTTTTCCGTTAATCATTACAAAAACAGGGTCATTCATAATATCAAGCGGGTCGTCTCTGAATAAGACCAAATCTGCATCAAGTCCAGTCTGGATTCTGCCGATTCTGTCCGAAATTCCTAAAATATCTGCTGCTTCGGAGGTAATCGCCCTGAGTGCCGCTTCACGGGGCAGGCCACCTTTTATGGCCAGAGCTGCCGACAATGGCAGGTACTGAATCGGCACTTCCGGATGGTCAGTACAGATGGCAATATGCACACCTTTTTCATATAATCTGGCAGCATTGGAAATTTCCAGCTTGCTCATTTCCGGCTTGCATCTGTCACAGATAACCGGCCCGATTATCATAGACAAGCCCCATTCCCCGAACAAATCCGCAGCAATATGTGCCCCTGTACCGTGAATAATGACAAAATCAAGGCCGAACTCTTTCGAGATTCTCACCGCTGTGCAGATGTCATCTGCCCGATGGCAATGGAAATGGGCTTTGACATCACCTTCCAGCAGCGGCAGAAGTGCTTCACATTTTGCATCATATTCCGGCGGTTCTTCTTCATCGGGGTGTTCTTCAAACCGTTGCAGGCGTTCGGAATATAATTTTGCTTTCTGAAGGCCTTCCCGAATCAGAGCCGCTGTCGCCATACGGGTGACAGGGGTTTCATCACGGTCACTGTAGACAGATTTCGGATTTTCTCCGAGTGCGAATTTCATACCGCAGGGCTTTATCATCATTTCATCAGTACAGCGGCCGAATGTTTTCATAAGAAGCATTTCTCCGCCGCAGGCATTGGCACTCCCTGGAGAAACTACCACAGAAGTGATACCATTCTGACGGGCTTCTGAAAAGCATCTGTCATAAGGATTGATACCGTCAATGGCTCTGAGCTGTGGGGTAAACGGGTCGGAAATTTCGTTGCAGTCATCACCCTCGAAGTCAATGCCGTCTTCGATAATGCCCAGATGCGTATGGGCATCAATAAAGCCGGGGAATAACAAACCGCCCTGTGCATCAATATCAGATTCTGTTACAGAATCCGGTTTCCCCTGCTCGACAGCGATGATTTTTCCGTCTTTGATTTCTACATAGCCGTAGAAATGCATATCTTCAGTCATAGAATAAACTTCAGCATTATAGATTATCATAATAAATTAATTCTCCTGTGGGATTGGAATTTCTTCAAAGCGGATATGATATTTTTCTGTGTTTTCTTCTCGGAAATGAAAATACCCATTTCTTTTTTGACAAAGATTTCATATTCAAAAATATCATAATTCATATAGCAGTTTCCTCTGAGGAAAGATTTAAAATTTTCAGGATTTCAGAAACAGCAGCGGTCGGACTGTGAGAAGCATCTGCAATATGTGTGGCATGTTGTCTGTAAATCACGTCACGCTTATTATATAATGCTTCCAGCTGCTGACGGGTATTTTTTCTGACAATCGGCCTGTCAGAATCGGCAATTCTGAAATAGCATGTCCGGAACGGCACATTCAGCAGAACGACATAACCATTCTGACGGGCGATTTCTGCATTGACATCACGGAGCATTGCCCCTCCGCCACAGGCAATCACACCGGAACGGCCGGACAGGTCACGGACAGCCTGTGTTTCAAGGTCACGGAAATACGGTTCGCCGAATTTTTCAAAAATTTCAGGAATTTTCATATCTGCCTGCTGTTCGATATAGTCGTCCATATCGATAAAATCACAGTTTAATTTTTTTGCTAATTTTTCGCCGATAGTAGACTTTCCGCAGCCCATGAACCCACAAAGAAAAATAGTCATATCCGGTTCTCCTTCTTGATTGAGAATAATCTGTTAATTTCCTGTTCCATTTCAGAAATTAAATTTTCAATATCTTCACGCTGAAATCTGGAATTATACCAGATTTCATGTGCCCTGACGGCCTGCCATACGAGCATGGCTGACCCGCCGACAGCGGTTTTGCCGGCTTCTCTTGCTTTTTTCATGAAAAGCGTTTCTGTGGGATTATAAATCACATCAAAGACGGCAGAGCATTTCTGAATCAGATTATCACTGACCGGACAGCAGTCGACTTTCGGGAACATACCAACCGGAGAAGCATTCATAATCAAATCAAAAGCTTCGTCAAGAGTATCTGCCGGAGCAAGACGAACACGGGCATCGGGTCTGATGTTCTGAATTTCCTGTATCAAGGCACTGGCTTTTTCCTGATTGGGTTCAGATATGGTCAAATCTGCCTTGCGGATTACAGCTTCAATGGCCATCATACGGCCGACACCGCCGCAGCCGGTCAATAATATTTTTTTGTCTGCCAGAGCAGGAACGCTTCTGATAAATCCGTCACAGTCAGTATTATAGCCGATACTGATTTGACCGTTTGCGACACAGTTCACAGAATGGTATAATTCTGCACTGGCATCAAGTTTGTCCAAAAAAGGGATAATTTCTGTCTTATACGGAATTGTGATATTAAAACCGTTTAATTTTCTGAGTTCCGGAATTTTAGCTTTCAGTTCTTCCGGCGGAATTTCTGTCAGCGTATATTCTGCCTGTTTTCCGGAGAGTTTAAATAATCTTTCATGAATCCATGGTGACATGGAATGCCCCAGCGGATAGCCTGTCAAAGTATAGTTCTGTTTTGTCATTCTGAAAACTCCAATCAAAATAAAATATCAATATTTATTTTAACATATTTTAGAGAAAAAAACAAGTAGTTTCTGATAAAAATCATAATTTTCCTGCAAGCTCTTTCTTGACAGACAATGCAGAATCTGTTATAATAAAAAATGGTGATTTTTATGAATACAGAAAGAGATACAGCAATTCTTATATTTTATGTTGTGATAAATCTGCTTGCTTTTGCATTTTATGGCATCGATAAACAGAAAGCCCAGAAAAATCTGTGGCGGATTCCAGAAAAAACGCTGCTTTTGTCTGCTTTTTTCGGTGGCCCTCTGGGTGCATTGTGCGGCATGGAATATTTTCATCATAAAACAAAGAAAAAATATTTCTGGGTGCTGAATATCCTCGCTCTGGCAATACATGTAATTCTGATGTATTTTCTTTTCTTCCGGAGTTAATATCTGTATTGATTAATCTTGAATTATCAGAGAGGGATTTTATTATGCAGGACAATAAAATAGAATCATGGGCATTTTTCCGGAATGCTTCTCTTAAAGAATTTACTGTGCCGGAAACCGTAAACTGCATTGAGAATCATGCTTTCTATGATTGCAGAACATTAAAAAAAATAATTTTTTCCGGCTGTCCCGAAAAAATTGAAAAAAGTGCATTCATGAAATGCACAGGCCTGACAGAATTTTCCCTTCCGGAAAATC
Organism: uncultured Ruminococcus sp.; assembly: GCA_902796255.1. Lineage (GTDB taxonomy): Bacteria > Bacillota > Clostridia > Oscillospirales > Ruminococcaceae > UBA3855. Next base: position 15,517 of record CADBOP010000177.1, on the reverse strand, counting down.
TGCAATCACTTCCGGCTGAATTGTGTGCCGAATGCCTGAGCCTGAAAAAAATTTCCGTACCGGAAAAAATTGAAACCATTCCGGACAGGGCTTTCTATTTCTGTGCCGGTCTGACAGAACTTTCCCTTCCGGAACATCTACAGGCCATCGGCATCAGTGCATTTGAACACTGCACCAGCCTACAGGCCGTCACTTTTCCGGAACAGGTCAGAACACTGGGAACTCAGGCGTTTTCTGGCTGCTATGCCCTGCATACGATAACACTGCCGGCCGGATTGCAGAAAATCGGAAAATGGGGATTTTCTGACTGTTTCCGGCTGAGAAGCCTCCAGCTTCCGGAATCGCTGACAGAACTGGGCGAAGGGGCATTTATGAACTGTGTCAGCCTGAAACAAGTCCGGATTCCGGCAAATCTGACAGAGATTCCTAAAAATGCCTTTTTAGGCTGTGCCGGACTGACACAGATACACATTCCGGAACATGTCACTAAAATTCATGCACAAGCCTTTTCCTGCTGCACAAAGCTGAAAAAATTAGCCATTCATGATGCCACAGAATGCGGCAGTTCCGGTTTGTTTGATAATATCCGGTTTCTGCATTTATACAGAAAGGGCTGTCATGTCCGGATTGAACTGAATGAAGAAAAAAATGCAGATGAAAATTTAGTTATCCGCTTCTGGACAGAAAAAGACATTTCCCGCAGAAAAATCTTTTTCCGGCAGCTGAAGAATCCGGATTATAAAATTCCCCTTGCTGTCCTGATGACAGCCACACTTGATGAGGACAAAGCCGTATTCCGGAATTATATTCATGAAAATTCCGAAACAGTCTCCGCATTTCTAATAAAAAACCATGATGAAGAAAACATGAAAAAACTTCTGCAATTAGAATCTTGATTTTTTTGAAAAAAATGCTTGACAAGCCTGCAAAATTATGCTATAATATTTTGTAGCTGTTCTGATACAGCTATTGATAAAATCCTTGCCTGTGACTGAAACCGCAGGCGGAATCCAGAAGGAGGTGCTATGAGAAATGGCAAAATTAAGCGAAACTTATGAAGCTATGGTAGTTTTCAGCCTCAAGAACGAGGAAGAAGCTATGAGAAAGCTGATTGAGAAATTTCAGGGTGTTATCGAAAGACACGGTTCTCTGACAGAAGAAGTAAACGAATGGGGTAAGCGTAAGCTGGCATATCCGATTAATTACGAAGCTGAAGGTTACTATGTACTGTATACTTTCACATCCGCACCGGATTTTCCGGCAGAGCTGAATCGTCGTCTGAATCTGACTGATGGTGTACTTCGTGCTCTCGTAACAACCAAGTAAGGAAAAACTATTGGGGAGGTTTTTACATGAACAAAGTCATTTTTATGGGGAGATTAGTGGCAGACCCTGAATTCAGCATGAGTCAGGGCGGTATGGCTTACTGCCGTTTTCGTATTGCAGTAGACCGCAGTTATGTAAAACAAGGCGAAGAAAAGAAATCTGATTTTTTCAGAATTACATGTTTTGGCAAGCTTGCTGAACATGTCAGCCGTTATTATACAAAAGGCAAGCCAATTCTGGTTGAGGGCAAAATTCAGAATGATAACTACACTGACAACAACGGTGTTCAGCAGTATCGTGATACGATTATTGCAGACAGTGTCAGCTTTGTGCTTTCTGACCCGACAAGAAACGGCAATAATGGCGGAAACTATAACGGCAATAGCTACAATAACGGCAGTGGTTATAATAACAACAGCGGCTATAACAACAATAGTTATAATAACTACCCGAATAATAATTTCAATAATGGCGGCGGTTATAACAATAACGGCGGCTATAATAACAATAATTATAACAACAATCAGCCCGCTTTCAATAATGCTCCGTCTCAGCCCAGCCAGCCGAAAGATGTTCAGCTCGGCGGCAGTGACAATAATGATTTCAAGGATTTTGAAGAAATCATCAGTGACAACGGTATGCCGTTCTAATCTGTTTTTATTTATTTTCTATCAGAAAGGAGTTGTATTTAATTATGGAACGTGAGAGAACTTCTCGTCCTTCTAAGCGTCCCCGCAAGAAGGTTTGCATGTTCTGTGTTGACCGTGTTGAAAAAATCGACTACAAGGACATCACAAAACTGAAAAAATGCATGACAGAACGCTCTAAAATCCTGCCTCGCCGTGTAACAGGTACTTGTGCTTATCACCAGCGTGAACTGACAGTTGCTATCAAGAGAGCAAGACATATTGCCCTCCTGCCGTATGTCAGCGACTAAGAGCGGTTTATATATAAATTTTCAGAAGTCCGGATTTCTGTCCGGACTTCTTTTCTTTTGCATATCACGGACATTCCCTGCATAGAATGCAGTAACAGCGAAATCAAGGAGGTCTTGGAATTTCTATGGAACTGCGAACAAATCAAACTGTGATTTCTGCCGCCGAACCCTCCGGCAGTATCATGCAGGAACAAAGTCTGGAACTGGATTATGTTCTGCCGGATTATTACCCCGATGTCTGCAAATTAATCAAATGCTTCGTGAAACCTTCTGTTATCAGCGAATCTGTCAGCGATAACAGATTATCTTATGAACTTGCTGCTGAAATCAGAATTTTATATTGCAGCGAAAACAGCCATGTTTTGCAGTGCGTGACACAAACACTGCATTTTTCCCGCACTGCTGAACTCCCTTCCGGAGATGTGATAATTCATGAAATTCTGCCCGTGACAGATTATGTTAACTGCCGTGCCGTCAGCCGCCGCAGATTAGATGTCCGTGGAGCAGTGACAGTCCGCATCCGAACCAGCACTATCCGCCAGCAGGAGGCTTTGTCTGATATTTTTGCCAAAAATATGCAGGTTCAGAAAAAACCGTTCCGTTATCAGGCCAAGCGGCTGCATACCGTCACCCCCGTTATTTTATCCGAAGAACTGGAACTTGGCAATGCCAAACCGCCATTATTGCAAATCGTCCGCTGTGAGGCTGTTCCTGTTGAACAGAGTCATAAGCTGATTTCAGGAAAAATCATGGCACAGGGCAGCCTGCAAATTCAGATTCTCTATGCCTGCGAAAAAGACGGTGACGGCAGTTTAGAGCCGATGTCATTCCGGATTCCCTACAGCCAGATGACAGAACTGGAAGGCATAGAAGAACAGGACGAATTGCAGGTAACTTGTACGGCTGTATCCTGCGACTTAAAACCTGTTACAGATGAAAACGGCGATGTCCGTATGCTTCGCTGTGAAGCAGAACTGCGGATAGCCTGCACAGCATTCCGAACCGCTTCAGAATCGCTTGTCTGTGATGCTTTCTCAACAGAATATCCCTGTACTGTGCAGAAAATCAATCTCCTGACCTGTAGCGTGCCTGTACCCTTTTCTGAACTGCATGTCTGCAATGCCAGATTACACTGTTCTGATTCTGAACTGGATTGTGTTTATGATGCATGGTGTGAAATCAAAAATCTGACATCTGCTATTGAAAATTCTGAAATCTGTGTAAGCGGTATGCTCTGCTGCTATGTACTTGTGCGGGAAAATTCCGGAATGCCCCGACTTCTGGAAAAAGAAGAATCTTTTGAACACCGTTTCCAGATGCAGAATCTCTCTGCGGCGGATAAAACAGAACTGAAAGCCTGTGCTGCAAACTGTTCCTATACCCTTTCCGGTGCATCAGAAATCACCCTGAAAACAGAAATTCATATAGACGGTTCTGTAATGCACTGCACAGAAACAGAAACGCTTTCTGCTATTTCTGTACAGGAAGAAGAAAAATTTCATGATAATTATGCATTAAAGCTCTATTTCGGGAAAGCACAGGAATCTGTCTGGGAGATTGCGAAACGCTGCCATACAAGTGTGGAGGCCATTCTGGAAGAAAATGACCTGACACAGGAACAGCTTTCTGAAAATCAGATGCTGCTGATTCCCATTATCAGTTAAATACAGGAGGTAGCATATGCAAGATATTTATAACGACATTGCCCAGCGAACCGGCGGAGATATCTATATCGGTGTGGTCGGCCCTGTCAGAACCGGCAAATCTACTTTGATTAAACGCTTTATGGAAACGCTTGTGATTCCCAATATTGAGAGCGACTACAAGAAAGAGCGTGCTGTAGACGAACTGCCCCAGTCCGCTGCCGGAAAAACTATCATGACAACAGAACCAAAATTCATTCCGGAAGAAGCTGTCAGCATTCAGCTGCCGGACGGTGCAAAATTCCGCACCAGAATGATTGACTGTGTCGGCTATATTGTTCCCAGTTCTTTAGGCTATATAGAAAACGAAATGCCCCGTATGGTCATGACACCATGGTTTGATGAGGAAATTCCGTTCAATATGGCGGCAGAAATCGGCACACAGAAAGTAATCACAGAACACGCAACTGTCGGTCTTGTGGTGACAACAGACGGCAGTATTTCAGATATTCCCCGCTCGGAATATGCTGAATGTGAAGAACGGGTCATCAAAGAATTGCAGGAACTGGGCAAGCCTTTTATTGTTCTTCTGAACTGTGTTGACCCCGATACAGAAGAAGCCCATGCCCTCGCCGCACAGATGCAGGAAATGTATCATACAACAGTATTGCCCGTCAGCTGCACGCAGTTACAGGAACAGGATATTCAGCAGATTTTAACCGCTCTGCTTTATGCCTTTCCGGTGAAAGAAGTCAATTTTGCCATGCCTGTCTGGATTTCCATGCTGGAAAAAGGGCATCCGGTCAAGCAGGAAGTATTTTCTGCTATCAGGGAAGCGGCACAGCAGCTTATTACAGTGAAAGATGCTTCTGCTCTTGCCGAACCTATCCGCCGCTGTCAGTATATTTTACATGCCGAGTGTTCTGAAATCAATCTGGGAAACGGTGCTGTCACTATCGCAGTCACGCTTGACCACTCGTTATTTTTCAATATTCTGAGTGAAGCCACCGGACTGGAAATTCCGGACGAAGGCACATTGCTTGAAATTCTGAAAGACCTGTGTGAAATCAGAAAAGCCTATTCCCGTTTAGAACCGGCTCTGAAAGAAGTAGAAGCCACAGGCTATGGCATTGTCATGCCGACTATGGAAGAATTAAGCCTTGAAGAACCGGAGATTATTAAACAGGGCGGTAAATACGGTGTACGGCTGAAAGCCTCTGCACCATCTATTCACATGATGAAAGCCGGAATCAATACAACTGTCAGCCCGATTGTCGGGAGCGAAAAACAGAGTGAAGAACTTGTCATGTATCTGTTACAAGGCTTTGAGGAAGACCCCACTAAAATCTGGAGCTCGAATATTTTCGGAAAATCCCTGCACGAACTTGTCAACGAAGGTCTGCACAACAAGTTATTCAAAATGCCCGTGGAAGCACGTCTGAAATTACAGGAGACTCTGGAACGGATTATCAATGAAGGCTGTTCCGGCCTGATTTGTCTGATTTTATAAAACATACAGCACAGTAATATGCCTATTACTGTGCTGTATCTGTTATTTATGTTTTATCCTGTTTTTCATCATTCTGCATCTCGTCCAGAATTTTGGAATACTGTGCATCTTCTGCCTTGATATCAGCCTGAATGATTTCTTCATGTTCTTCAGAAGTCATCTGATTTTTTCTGATAATTTTTATCAGGATTGTCACAATCACAATAAATGCCAATATGCCGGCAATGCTGAATATTATTTTAGAATAATCTTTTCCGCCGTGCTGTCTGAAGCCCTCTATTCTGACCGGAACAGGGTTCCCTTCCTCATCAGTTTCCGAGCCGTCTGTATAGCCGAATGCATAATCGCCTATTTTTTTGCAGTTTTTCGGGATAGTGACTTCTTTCAGAGCCGGACATACATAGAAGGCATAATTGCCGATTGCTTTCAGACTTTCGGGGAGATTCACTTCTGATAAACTGGTACAGTCTGCAAAAGCATTTTCATAAATAATTTCTGTACCTTCCGGCAGAGTAATCTGCTTGATTCCAGAACAGTATTCAAAAGCCCCCGCTCCGACATATTGCAGTGTTGACGGAAAATGAATTTCTGTCAAATCCAGAGCCGAGAAAAATGCAGCATCATAAATCACTGTCACTCCTTCCGGCACAGTAAAGACAGCATCTGTTTTTCCGCACGGGTAAGCATAAAGTGTCTGCATATTATCTTTATATAATACACCGTCCTGTACAGTATAAGTCGGGTTACCCTCTTCGACTTTGTATTCTGCCAAGTTGGAACAGCCCATAAACATGAGTGTTCCGAGATTTTCAAGCTGTTTCGGGACAGTAAATTCTGTAATATTGATACAGCCGTAATATGCCGCTGACCCGACTTCTGTCACAGAAGGCGGCAGCTCTGCACTCATGACAGCATAGCAGAACGCAAAGGCATAATCTCCTATTTTCTGCAAGCCATCCGGAAAAGCCGGAGGATTCAGCAAATTGCAGTTATAGAATGCGGATAAGCCGATACTTTCCAGAGATTCCGGAAAATTGATATTTTCCAGCATAATGCATTCAAAGCAGAGCCCCTCCGGAAATGTTCTGATTTTATCAGAGAATTTAATTTCTTTAAGCTGGGTACACGACCCGAATGCATATTCTCCGATTTCTTCGACAGATTCCGGAAGCTCGACAGCTTTCAGGGCTGTACAGCCCTGAAAGGCATGTTTGCCGATTTTTTTAATATATTTTCCGAGTGTGACATATTCCAGTTTACTGCACTGATAGAAAGCAGCATCAGAGATTTCCACGACTTTCCGGCCGTTGGATTCATCCGGAAGATTCACAGCAAGCGTGCTGGTATCACACGCATACAGAGCCACACCACCGTCCACATAGGCATAAGTAAAAGAACCGTCTGTATAGGTTTTTATATCAGAACTGGTTTGCGTATTCTGTGTATTTTCTGCATAGACAGTGACAGGAATACAGAACAGCATTAATAAACATGCTGTCAGAAAGACTGCTATTTTTTTCAGATTCATGCTTCTGCCCTCCTGTTTCTGATTGTTCTGACAATTGCAATCAGCAAAGCAATAATAATTATTAATACTATAGATATTAAAATATAATAAATCAGACCGGTCTGAATATATTCATATTCGATATGATTTGTTGCAGCATATTTCCAAGCAGCAGAATTTCTATAGACATATAATTTAAAACCTTCCTGAAGCAGATAATCTTCTTTTTCTTCATCATAATAATAGCCCATACAGTCGATATTTACAGATACCATACTTTTCGGGACAGCTAATTCTTTCAGAGAAGTACAATGACAGAAGGCATATTCGCCGATTTTTGTCAGACCCTCTGAAAGATTTACTTTTTTCAGATTAGTACAGGAATAAAAACACCGGTTACCAATGGCTTCTACCGAAGCCGGCAGTGTCACCTGCTCCAGATTTTCACAATAGCTGAATACTGCTCCTTCGAGTGTTTCCACCCCCTCCGGAATTGTTACAGATTTCAGTCCTACACACCAGCAGAACGCATCTTCCCCGATATGCTGCACATGATTCAAGTCAATCTGTTCCAGATACTGTGCCCCGATAAAAGCCCAGTCTGCAATTTCCTGACAGGTATCGGGAATTTTATAGCTTGTATCTGCTTTGGATTCCGGATATTTTATCAGTGTATAGCCGGATTTGTTATACAATACACCGTCCGGCGACTGATAGGCCGGATTGTTTTCCTCTACAGAAAACTGTATGATATTCGGCGTTGCTTCAAAAGCATAGCTTTCAATCGTTGTTACACTGGCCGGAATCTGCATTTCTTCAAGAGAAAGACAATTATAAAAAGCATAGCTGCCGATTTCTGTGACAGTTTCCGGAATATGCACTTCTTTGAGTTTTTCACAGTTATAAAAACAATTCTGTTCCAGAGAAGTAATTTTATGACCATCTATTTCCGAGGGGATTTCTGCAATTTCAATTTCTGTATCTGTACAGGAAACTTTTGCTGTCCCATCTGCTTTCAAAGTATATTTAAACTGGCTTTCTGTTCCGGCATTTGCCAAAACCGGAAGCATCTGTAGCAGCATCAGTCCGGAAAGAGCAGAACAGCTTAATTTTTTTAATATTTTCATATCTTTCTCCTGTCAGAATAATTCACGCTGTTTCTGGATTCGCTTCTGTATGACAACCAAAGTAATCACAGCAGCTATTACAAGTACAACAATTCCAATCATAACATAAACAAAAACAATGCCCTGTGTGACACCGCCTGTACATTTCACCCCGAATTTGACAGCATATGCAAAAGCAGCTGTCCCATTATCTGCATCCAGTTCAAAATCAGGCAGAAGCTTTTGTTCTTCCTCTTCACTGGAATAGAATCCGAAAGCATAATCGCCCACAGTTTTTACATTTTCTGAAACTCTGATTCTCGTCAGGGAAGCACAGTTAAAGAAAGCATTGTCATTGATAGTCGTGACAGAATCCGGAATTGTAATTTCTTCTAACTGAATACAGTTATAGAAACAGCCTGAACCGATTACTTCCAGAGACTCCGGCAGAGTGATGCTTCTGAGTGCTGTACAGTTCCCGAACGTTGCACCTGTCAGCATGGTGATACCTTCCGGAACAGTCATAGACTGCAAAGCCGTACAGTAATAAAATACATCTTCGCCCATCTGTGTGACTGAATGAATATCAATCTGTTCTAAATATGCATTTGCCATAAAGGCATAGCCTTCTAATTTGGTACATTCTTCCGGAACAGTGTATTGCTTTCCGGTTTTGGAGGGCGGATATAAAATCAAATCAGAACCGTCTTTTGTGAATAAAATACCGTCTTCGTCTTTATAATTCTGGTTATTTTTATTTACATGCACAGCTTCCAGCCCTGTACAGCCGTCAAAGGTATAGCCTTCGATTTCAGTCAGACCGGCAGGAACAGAAATTTCTTTCAGCTTTGCACAGCCATAGAATGTCTGAAAACCCAATTTTTCCACACTGTCCGGAATATTGATTTCTTCCAGAGCGGAACATAAATAAAATGCATAGTCTTCCAGAACTGTAATTGTATCCGGCAGCGTGACTTTTTTCAGATTTGCATTCTCTTTGAAGCAGTCTAATTCTATCATAGTAATTTTATGCCCGTCAATTTCTGCCGGAACGGTGACTTCTTCGATTGTATTATCCTGACAAACCACAGAAACTGTTCCGTCACCATAATCGTTATAATACCATAAGCCGTCCTGAGAATAGCCGCCTTTTGTCTGAATCACTTCTTCTGCATCAGCAGTCAAAGGCATCAGACAGCAAAAGCCTGCAAGAATACCGGAAATAAGTTTTATGAATTTCATGATTCGTCATCCTCATCGTGACTGGTATTATTTTTCTTCGTTTTTTTAGAAGATAAAATTGCAAGTGTCAGAGCCAGTACAACCGCAATTCCGCCGAGCGTTGCAAGCATAATCTGTAAAAAATTATTATTTTTCAGTTCTGCCCCGAGAATCCCCGTCAGACCTGCTTCGGTCATATCCGCCTGCGGAACTGTTGTTTCTTCGGTAATCACTTCACCGTCTGCATTTGTTTCCGTGGCAATGTGTTCTTCCGTATTTTCCGTATTTTCACTGGCAGTTTCCGGCTGTGTTTCCGTCAGGTCAACAGCCACAAATGTAAAATGATTTTCATAATCATTATCAGGGTCAACAGCAGTTGCATAATATTCCGCTTCTGAACCGGACTGTCCATAAATCACAAAACTGCCGACTGAATGCAAATCACTGTCATACCCAAATGCACAGTAGTCAATTTCATCTACACTGCCCGGAATAGTGACACTCGTCAGTCCTGTACCGCTGAATGCACACTGCCCGATATATGTCAGTGTATCAGGAAACTGAATTTCCGTCAGAGCGGGGCAGGCACTGAAAGCCGCATCATAAATGCTTTCCAGTCCGGAATTTAAAACAACTTCGTGCAGATTCTCACAATAGGCAAAAGCATAGTCATCAATCTGCATAGAAGAAATATTTACTTTTTCCAGTTTGGAATATGCAAAAGCCCATTTGTCAATATACTGTACTTTCTGGGGAATGGTGATTTCTTTCAGATTCTTTGCAAAGCCGAAACAGCCCGGAGCAATTTCATCTACAGTGTCGGGAATCGGATAATTCTCCCCTGCCCTGCAAGCAGGATAAGCCACCAGAAACTGATGGTTGTCTGCCACCAGTACCCCGTCATCAATTTCAGCGAAATAGGGATTGCCGGCTTCTACATGAATTTTCTCCAGACTTTCACACCCAAAGAAAACAGAATTTCCCATATCCGTGACAGTTGCCGGAATGGTGATTGTTTTAATGCCCTTTGCATTCATAAAGGCAGCATTGTCAATATAGCCGACTTCATGGCCGTCCAGCTGAGAAGGAATGACCAAATCTCCTGTATACGTATCAGATGCCGTAAAATCTGTAATTTCCGCCCTTCCTGCGACATTGACAGTATATGTGAACATATCTTCCACACGGGTTTCAGAAGGGGCTTGTTCTTCAGCTTGTTCTGCCGGCGGGTCAGCAGGGGCTTCCGCATAAACAGACATTGGTACTGCTGCCGTCAGAACGGCGGCAGCAATCACAAACAATAATTTTTTCATAAATTTTCTATCCTTATTCTACAGTAACCGATTTTGCAAGATTTCTGGGCTTATCAACATCTGTGCCCTTCAGGACAGCCGTATAATAAGCAATCAGCTGCAATGGTACTACAGCAAGCATCGGCATAAGCAAATCTTCATAATCCGGCAGGCCGAACTTGAAATCAGCAACATCTTTTTCAGGCTGATAGCTGTCACGGCTGACGAGGACAACTTTTGCCCCTCTGGCCTTGACTTCTTTGATATTGCTGATGGTTTTATCAAATAAATTCTGCTGTGTAGCAACAGCAATGACAGGCATTTCCTCAGTAATCAGGGAGATAGTGCCGTGTTTGAGTTCACCGGCAGCATAAGATTCTGAATGAATATAGGAAATTTCTTTTAATTTCAGAGACCCTTCCATACTCAGGGCATAGTCAAGCCCACGGCCGATATATAACAGGCTGTCGGCAGTGATTAATTCTGATGCTATCATCTGGGTCATTTCTTTATGTTCCAGAATTTCAGTAATTTTTTCAGGTGTTCCCTGCAAGAGAGCTGTCAGGCGGCGGCATTCTGTTTCATCGATTTTTTTATTGGCAAGTGCCAGTTCAAAAGCAAACAGATACATCACAGCAATCTGTACCATATAGGCCTTTGTGGAAGCTACTGCAATTTCAGGGCCTGCATGGGTATAAATCAGCATATCCGCCTCTCTTGCGATGGAACTGCCTTTTGCATTGACGATAGCGAGCGTCTTTGCTCCGAGTTCTTTTGCAAGTCTGAGAGCGGCCAAACTGTCAGCAGTTTCACCGGACTGGGAAATAATAATCACTAAATCCCCCTCACTGACAAGCGGTTCTCTGTATCTGAATTCAGAAGCAATATCGACATTAACGGAGATTTTGGCTAATTTTTCAATGACATATTTGCCGACCATTCCGGCGTGCATTGCTGTACCGCAGGCGACAATATGAATTTTACGGAACTGCATCAGGCGTTCCGGTGTGATACCGCATTCTTCAAGATTCGGCAGACCGTTTTCAATTCTGGGGGTGATAGTTTTCTTGATGGCCTCCGGCTGTTCATGAATTTCCTTGAGCATGTAATGTTCATAGCCGCCTTTTTCTGCCTCGCTCACATCCCAGTCAGCTGTCTTGAGTTCTTTTTCAATTTTCTGATAGTGCAGGTCATAGACCTTTGCCCCCTGTCTGCTCAGTACAGCAATTTCACCGGGTTCGAGCAGATAATAATTTTTCGTATACTGTAAAATAGCAGTAACATCAGAAGCAATAAAGCTTTCATTTTCGCCGATACCGACAATCAGAGGACTTTCTTTTCTTAATGCAAACACTCTGTCCGGAAAGTCAGCGAATACAACACCAAGTGCATAAGAGCCTTCTAAATCTTTGAGAACTTTGACAATTGCTTCCACAGGATTGCCATGATTTTCGACATAATAATAATCAAGCAGCTGGGCGATAACTTCTGTATCCGTATCACTTGCGAATGTTCTGCCTTTTGATAATAAAAATTCTTTTAATTTTTTATAATTTTCGATAATCCCGTTATGCACAAGCGTGACATTGCCGCCCCCGTGGGGATGGGAATTTCTGTCAGAAGGTTCGCCGTGTGTTGCCCATCTGGTATGACCGATACCGGCATGGCCGACAGGCTTTCCTTCTTTTTCCATTTTTTCTTTTAAATCTGCCAGTCTGCCTTTGGACTTAGCGACTTTAATCATTTCGTTTTCAAAAACGGCAATACCTGCGGAGTCATAGCCTCTGTACTCGAGTTTAGAAAGACCATCCATCAGGACATCAGCTGCATCACGTTTGCCGACATAGCCAACGATTCCACACATAAATAAAAAATCTCCTCTCGTGAATTACATCCTGAATAAAAAAATTCAGATATATTTTATATTATAGCATATTAAAAATAAAAATGCAACAGCTTTCAGGGGATTTTCAGAAATTTTACACCTGAATATCATAAATTCATTTATTTTTTTCTGTTTTGTTTTTGCGGAAATGACTAAAATATTTTTTGATAGTGTCCCTGTTTCGTCAAAATGTCATATTTTCCCGAAATACTTGCATTTTAAAAAAATATATGCTATACTAAAATTTGAAAAAAACTAAATCAGGAAAAGGTGAATAGTATATTATGATTAGAGAAGATTTGCGAAATGTGGCAATTATTGCCCATGTTGACCACGGCAAGACAACACTCGTTGACGAAATGCTGAAACAGGGCGGTGTATTCCGTGAAAACCAGACTGTCGCTGAGCGTGTCATGGACAGCAATGACATCGAGCGTGAAAGAGGGATTACTATCTTGGCGAAAAATACCGCTGTACAGTACAAAGGCGTGAAGATTAACGTCATTGATACCCCCGGCCATGCCGATTTCGGCGGAGAAGTAGAGCGTGTGCTCTCTATGGCAGACGGTGTCGTGCTTTTAGTCGATGCCGCTGAAGGCCCTATGCCGCAGACAAGATTTGTATTGTCCAAAGCACTCGAAATGGGACATAAAATTATTATTGTCGTGAATAAAATCGACAGACCCGATGCCAGACTTGACGAAATCGCTGACGAAGTGCAGCTGTTATTATTAGACCTCGATGCCGATGACGAACAGTTGGAAAGCCCTATTCTGTACTGTTCCGGCAGAAGCGGCACAGCTTCTTTAGACAAAGACACCCCCGGCACTGACCTGACTCCCCTGTTTGAAACAATTCTGAAACATATTCCCGCCCCCGAAGGCGAGCCGGATGAACCGTTCCAGATGCTGGTATCTTCCATTGATTATAACGAATATGTCGGCAGAATTGCCATCGGCAGAATCCAGAGAGGCACTGTCAGAATCAATCAGCCTGTGACAGTAGTAAATTCCAATATTCCGGATAAGAAAAATCAGGCAAAAATTGTTTCTCTGGCACAGATGCAGGGTCTGGCTCAGGTAAATACAGAATCGGCCAAAGTCGGCGATATTGTTATTATGAGCGGTATTGCAGATATTACAATCGGTGATACTATCTGTGCACCGGAAGCACCGGAAGCCCTGCCGTTCACACATATCAGTGAACCGACTGTCGAAATGACTTTCTCTGTTAACGACAGCCCCTTTGCAGGAAAAGAAGGAAAATTTGTCACCTCACGTCAGCTCCGTGAAAGATTATTCAAAGAATTATTAAAAGACGTTTCCCTGAGAGTTTCTGAAACAGATAACACAGATTCTTTCACTGTTGCCGGCCGTGGTGAAATGCATCTTTCTATCTTGGTAGAAAATATGCGCCGTGAAGGCTATGAACTTTCTGTTTCCACCCCCAGAGTATTATATAAAACTATTAACGGCAAACTCTGTGAGCCGCAGGAAAGACTTGTTATTGACGTTCCTGAAGAATGCGTGGGCACAGTCATGGAAAAAATGGGCACGAGAAAAGGTGAATTGCAGTCCATGCAGCCGCAGGGTGCAAGAACCCGTCTGGAATTCCTGATTCCGTCAAGAGGTCTGTTCGGCTACAAGAGCGAGTTCCTGACCAATACCAGAGGCGAAGGCATCATGAGCAGCGTATTTGATTCTTATGTGCCTTACAAGGGCGATATTCCGAGAAGAAGCGTGGGTTCTCTGATTTGTCACGAATCCGGCGAAGCTGTCACATATGGATTATATAACGCTCAGGAAAGAGGCACACTCTTTATTGGTGCTGGTGTACCGGTTTATGAAGGCATGGTTGTCGGCATGTCGCCGAAAGCTGATGATTTAGTTGTCAATGTCTGCAAGAGAAAACATCTGACCAATACCAGAGCCAGCGGCAGTGATGATGCTCTGCGTCTTGTTCCGCCAAGAATCATGAGTCTGGAAGACTGTCTGGAATTTTTAGCAGATGACGAACTGCTGGAAGTAACTCCGAAAAGTCTGAGAATCCGCAAGAGAATTTTAGATAATGCCCAGAGAGCTAAACAAAGAGGTAAAAAAGCATGAAAAAATTAGCGATTTTATGTGCATCTGTCCTGCTTCTGTGCAGCGGCTGTGCATCCAAACCCATTTCACAGGAAACCGAAGAACCGGTAAGCCCGACAGAATCTGAACTGCCGGAAAATGCGTCTTATAATCCGGACGAAAATACTATCTATATTTTCCCGACAACAGAACCGCCGGAAGAAACTGTAATTCCGGATTCTGTTGACATCGATGCCGGAACAACGCCCCTTACTTCCCTGAATTATGAAGTATTTGAGGACAGGGCTGTCATTACAGATTTCACAGGCAGTGAAACAGAGATTGTCATCACTTCACATATTGGTGATTATCCTGTAACAGAAATCGGTCACTATGCATTTGAGGCCTCTTGGGATGTCACAAGCATTTCCCTTCCGGATACCGTTACCACCATCAGCGAACAGGCCTTTGCAGACTGCGAGAGCCTGACTGCTATCACCATTCCGGAAACTGTGACTTTCATCGGCAGAGGGGCATTCTCAAACTGTCTGTCTTTATCAGAACTGACCATTCCGGCAAGTGTGACCAATACACAGGAAGAAATGCTGACAGGCTGTGCCTTAACGGATTTATATATTTTAAACCCGACACTTGTTTATAACAGCTGGGGGCTGGAAGATTCTGAAACCAAATGCACCATTCATGCACCGGCCGGCTCGGCCATGCTGGACTGGGCAGAAAAGAACGGCTTCCCGACAGAAGAAATTTAAAAAAAAAATTTATGCACTTCCGGATTCTGATTCCGGAGGTGCTTTTGTTTTTACAAATCTGCAACAGGATTTTACATAGATTTAACATAATCATTCTACTGCATTTTATATTTCTCTGCTATGATGAAAAAGGCTTGAAAATCATGTGAAAATTCACAGAAATCAAGCTTATTTTAAGCTTTCTGGCTTATCATAAATATTAATAAAACCACTTGAAAGGCGGTTGTTTGTATGGATGTGAAAGATGTTGTACTGGC
>CADBOP010000176.1 GCA_902796255.1 uncultured Ruminococcus sp. | reverse complement strand
TTATATCTGATTAATCCGGGGAGTCTGCGGCTTCCCCGTGACGGGAAAAAGCCAAGCTATGCTGTTCTGGATGTTTCTGAAAAGGGGATTCTGCCGAATATTGTATTTTTATAACCGCCGTTCTGTATCAGTATATGCAGAAAAAGCAAAAAAATTTCCGGTCTGGAGATGATGATTTTTGAGAAAAAACAGCAGTGAGAAATATATGCTCTCATTTGGTCTGGGATTTCTGAGTTTAGCAATCGTATTACTGCCGTTGCTGATAATAGATAAGGGATATTTTATTTACTATGGAGATTTTGTTTCACAGCAGCTGCCGTTCTATGCACATGCGAATGAAGTAATCAGAAACGGCGGCCTGTTCGGCTGGGACTGGGGGACAGACCTGGGCAGCAGTTTTATCGGGTCATATGCGTTTTATCTGACAGGCAGTCCGTTTTTCTGGCTGTCGGTGCTGCTGCCGGAGAAACTGGTATTATATGCGATTCCATGGCTGTTGTGTCTGAAGCACGGGATAGCCTCCATGACAGCCTATGCGTATATCAGAAAATTTGTAAAACATCCGGAAGCGGCTGTCATAGGCAGTTTGCTGTATGCCTTTTCCGGTTTTCAGGTATATAATATATTTTTTAATCATTTTCAGGATGTGACAGCATTTTTCCCGCTCATGCTGCTTGCTATGGAAGAATTGATAAATCATCACAGAAAAGGATTTTTTGCGGTGAGTGTCGCACTGATGGCAGTAATTAATTATTTCTTTTTCGCCGGACAGGCAGTATTTTTGATTTTATATTTTCTGCTTCGCTGCCGCTGTGAAGATTTTCATGTTACTCTGAAAAAATTCTTTGCACTGGCAACAGAAGCCATATTGGGGGTAGCCATTGCCTGTATCGCCTTGCTGCCGGCAGCTTTTGCAGTGATAGCAAATAACAGAGTTTCTGAATATCTTTTCGGACAGGATATGATATTATATTCTGACAGAACCAGAATTATCCGGATGATTCAGAGCTTTTTCATGATTCCCGATGCACCGGCAAGAACCAATCTGTTCCAGAGCAAATATGCAAAATGGGCTTCTATCGGCGGATATCTGCCGCTGTTCTCCATGGCCGGTGTGATAGCCTTTATGCAGAAACAGAAAAAACACTGGGCAAGCCGGATAATCTGGCTGAGTGTGCTGTTTGCTTTTGTGCCGGTACTCAACAGTATGTTTTATGCATTCAATGCCGGATATTATGCAAGATGGTATTATATGCCTGTGCTGATTATGGCTATGATGACGGCCTATGCACTGGATAATCAGGAAATCGAATGGAAATCCGGCATGAAAGTCTGTATGATATTTTTAATGGCTTTCGGCTTGATTTCACTTCTGCCGATAAAAGAAGATGAAAAAATAAAATTTTTCAGTTTTACCAAAATACCGGTATATTTTTATATCTGCCTTGGTGTCAGTGTCTTGTGCTGGGCAGGGGCGTATTATATTCTGAAAATCAGAAAACAGAAAAAAAGCTTTATGAATACTGCCCTGATATTCACCGTTTCAGCCTGTATGGTATGTACGGGAACAATCGTGTATTTCGGAAAGGCTATCGGCACAGAAGCCAGAAGCTACATTCGTGAGGGCATTCACGGAAAAGAAAATATCAGTATTTCTTATGAAACAGATGAGGCGGATTATTTCAGAATTGATATTTCTGAAGATTATGATAATTATCCGATGTTCTGGGGCTTGTCCAGTATGCGATGCTTTCAGAGCGTTGTCAGTCCTTGGATTATGGATTTCTATAAAAGCATCGGAATTACCAGAGATGTGGCTTCCCGTGCAGAACCGGAACATTATACACTCAGAGGGCTGTTTTCTGTGAAATATTATTTTGATAAAATTCAGGAGAAAAAAACAGAGTCTGAAACTTCTGAAATCAGTTCGCAGGAAGAAGAACAGAATACTCCTGAAAATCTGCTTGAAGGCTTTTCCTATGACAGGGAAGAAAATGGCTTTGCTGTTTATAAAAATGATTATTATATTCCTGTGGGGTTCATGTATCACAGTTTTGTGACAGAAGAAGCTATGCAGGAAAAACAGGATTCTGTCAGGGAAAAAATGCTGATACATGCCCTGATTCTGAATGCAGAACAGGCGGAGAAATATCAGGATATTCTGACAGAAATTGCAAATCCTTCTTCTGTTTCCCTCAGCAGAAAGGCATATCTGGAAGCCTGTGAACTGCATCAGAAAGAAGCTTGTCATGATTTTCAATATGATGCTCATGGCTTTTCGGCAGAAATAGAAGCAATGCAGTCCGGCATGTTATTTTTCAGTATCCCCTATGATGAAGGCTGGACAGCGGAAATCAACGGAAAGCCAGCCGAAATCGAAAACGTCAGCGGCGGCTTTATGGCTGTCCGGTGTGAAGCCGGAGAAAATAAAATTATATTTTCCTATCATCTGTCCGGCCTGAAAGCTGGAATCTGTATCACGGTTGCAGGTCTCCTGCTGTTAGTAATATATCTGATTCTTGGAAAAAAATTATTTTCAGAAAAAATATATTCTGATGATTATGCTTATCGTTCCGGTGTCAGAGCCTCTGATGCTTATATTGCCTATCTCGAAAATCTGAAAAATTCTGAAAGGAGAACAGAAATTCATGAATACAAATCATCTGAATGAAACAAAACTGGAAAGCCAGAAAATCTTTGAAGGCAGAATCCTGCATGTTGAAAAAGACAAAGTACAGCTTGAGGACGGTTCGCAGGCCTTTCGGGAAGTCGTCCGGCATTCCGGCGGTGTTTGTGTCCTCGCCCTCACAGAACAGGAAGAAATTTTATTCGTCCGTCAGTTCCGCTATCCGCATAATACCGTAACACTGGAAATTCCTGCCGGAAAACTCGAAGCCGGTGAAAATCCGGAAGAATGCGGCCGGAGAGAACTTCTTGAAGAATGCGGCTGTACTGCCGGTGAATTTACGTATCTGGGAAAAGTTTTCCCCACACCTGCATATTGCAGTGAAGTTATCCGGATATATCTTGCAAAAGATTTGCACTATGGCAGACAGAGCCTTGATGATGACGAATTTCTGGATGTCGAAAAAATTCCGTTTGCCGAAGCTGTCCGGCTGATTCTTGCCGATGCTGTGCCGGATTCCAAAACACAGATTGCTGTGCTGAAATATGCGGTCTTGAAATCCGGAATGCAGGCATAAAAAAAGGGAACGCTTTTCACGTTCCCGCATAAACTAAATCATGTATGGCTGTTATCTGAGATTTCTTTTTATTTTGTCAGTTATTTTGTTCCTCGGCTTCTGTCAGTGCGAGATAATTCTGGTAGGCATCAAGAATTTGTTCTTCAAACATTTTTCTTGTTTCGGGCTGGATAGGATGTACAATGTCACGGAATACTCCGTTTTCGTCACGTCTGCTGGGCATAGCAATGAATAATCTGGAATCGCCCTGCACGACCTTGATGTCATGGACGGCCAGCATATTGTCCAGTGTAACTGAAACAACAGCACGTAAACGTCCTTCGGTAATAAGTTTGCGGATTTTGATGTCTGTAATTTCCATAATATATTAACCTCCTTAATCATGGAAGACTGCTTTCTGAGATTGAGAAAATTTTGTATAGCAGACACGTCTCCGGTTATACTGTTTTGGAGAGCAACTGACAATTGTAACCAAAAAGCAGTCCTGTATAATAGTATATACGCTATATATGAACTAAATAATAAGAAATTAGGTGTATTTTATGAACAAATCAATTTTAGACGAAAAAAAACATATTCACTTTATCGGTATCGGCGGCAGCGGTATGTATCCGCTTGCACAAATCCTGCATTCTAAGGGATTTTATCTCACTGGTTCGGATAATAATGAAACAGATACCCTTCAGGCTGTTCGGAATATGGGTATCCCCGTTATGTTCGGTCAGCGGGCGGAAAATATTGAGGGTGCTGACCTGATTGTGCATACAGCTGCAATCATGGCAGATAATCCGGAACTGATTGCTGCAAGAGCTTCTGGTGTGCCGGTTCTTGAACGGAGTGAGTTATTAGGCATTGTCAGCAGCTGGTATCAGAACGCTGTCTGTGTGTCCGGTACACACGGAAAGACAACCACTACTTCCATGCTGACACAGATTCTGCATGATGCCGGTGTGGACTTGTCAGCTTATATCGGCGGAAAACTCCCCTGTATCGGCGGCAGCGGCTGTGCTGGTTCAAGTGATATTTTTGTCTGCGAATCCTGCGAATTTGTGGATACATTCCTGAAACTCTATCCGGATATTGCTGTGATTCTGAATATTGATGCCGACCATCTGGATTATTTCAAGACTGTAGATAATATTATCAAATCGTTCCATAAATTCTGTGAACTGACTTCCAAGACGATTATTTATAACGGTGATGATGCAAATACCTGCAAAGCCATTGAGGGAATCACCGGAAAAGAAATGATTTCATTCGGCTATGGAGAAAATAATCATTATCGGGCTGTAAATCCGGAACACCTCAGCGGACAGATGGCTTATACAGTTCTGAAAAACGGACAGGAGCTTGGCAGAATTATGATTCATGTCCCCGGTGAGCATAATATTTTAAATTCCCTTGCTGCTGTTGCTGCCTGTGATAATCTCGGCATTCCGTTTGCACAGATTCAGAACGGCCTGACAGCATTCAACGGGGCAGGCAGAAGATTTGAAATAAAAGGCAAAGTCAACGGTGTAACAATTGCAGATGATTATGCCCATCATCCGACAGAACTGACAGCAACACTCAAAGCTGCAAAAGAAATGCCCTATAAAAGAGTCTGGGCAGTGTTCCAGCCTTTCACATTCTCAAGGACTGTACAGCATCTGGAAGAATTTGCAGAAGCCCTCAGTATTGCAGATATTGCAGTATTAACAGATATTATGGGCTCTCGTGAAAAAAATGACTGGAATATCTATACCAGAAATCTTGCCGAAATTATGGAAAAAGACAGAACTGTCTGGTTTCCTCAGGATGAAACAGCAGAATATACTGATGAACGTAAATATCAGAATTTTGAAGATGTCTGCAATTATGTTGTGAATCACGTACAGGACGGCGATTTGGTTCTGACAATGGGTTGCGGCGATATTAACAAAGTCGCTAAGATGATTCTGGAAAGATTGCAGGAGGAACAATAATATGTCCCAGCAAAGAGAGAAAGATATTCTGGATTTTATCAGAAATTATATCAGAAGAAATAAAATTTCTCCGTCTGTGCGTGAAATCTGTGAGGGAATGGGCATCCGTTCCACTTCCACAGTACACCGCTATTTGCACAGACTGGAAGAAAACGGAAAACTGGAAGTAAATTCAGGTAAAAAACGGGCGATTTTTATCAAAGAATCCTATATGCAGCAGGGGATTCCGGTGATTGCACAAATCAAGCCGGAAACTACAGTACTTGAGCCGAAAAATATCCAGTCTTATTATCGCATCAGCTCTGTACAGAAACACCAGAATCCGTTATTTGCTTTCCAGCTCCGGAAAGACTATCCGGAATACTGTATTTTAAAAACAGATATGCTGATTGCAGAATCAGATTCTGTTTCAGCTGATAAAAAATTGGCTGTATTTCTGACAGAAGACGGTTTTCCGGAAATTACAGACAAAATGCCTCCGGAAGAAAATACAGTAGTCGGCTCTGTAATTATGGTAATACGCAGTTTTGAATAATTTTATTTTACAGAACAGGAGATGATTTTTTATGATGAATAAAGTCAAAGTGGTTATCTGCGGGAAAGACTATGTCATGCAGACCGCAGAAGCCCCGAATTATGTCTATGGACTTGCCCGCACACTTGAAAATAAAATTACAGGTTCAATGGACAAGCTCGGCGTATCACAGTATAATGCCGCTATCATGGCAGCACTGTCTGCTCTGGATGACCTGAACAAAGCCAATCAGCATCTTGAAGAAATTACAGAACAGACAAAAAATTATGTCGATGAAGCCGGCCGTGCCCGTATGGAACGAGATGCTGCTCTGAAAGAAATCGAAACCATGCGTGCAAAAATCGAACAGCTTGAAAATTCTTTGAAACTGAAAAAACTGGCGGAGAGTATCAATGGCAAATCCTGAAATCTTAGCCCCTGCCGGCAGTATGGAAACACTGACCGCCGCTCTGCGGTGTGGTGCAGATGCCGTTTATGTCGGTGCAAAAGCCTATTCCGCCCGCAGCAGTGCAGTTAATTTTGATTTGTCAGAACTCAGGCAGGCGGCAGAATTATGTCATTTATATCAGGCCAGATTACATCTTGCTGTAAATACGCTCCTGACAGAAAAGGAAATTCCGGATTTTATAGAATTTATTCAGAAAGCTGCTGACTGCGGCATAGATGCCTGTATTGTACAGGATTTAGGAATTTTAAGTATTATAAAAAACAGTATTCCGGATATGCCGCTTCATGCTTCTACTCAGATGAGTATTCATTCTCCGGCAGGTGCTTTGCAGGCTCACGCTTTAGGATGCAGCCGGATTGTGGCAGCCCGTGAAATGTCTCTGGAAGATTTGAAAATAGTATGCCGGCTGCCTGTCGAAACAGAGGTTTTTGTACATGGTGCATTATGTATGTC
>CADBOP010000175.1 GCA_902796255.1 uncultured Ruminococcus sp. | reverse complement strand
GGACTGCACTCTGCGGAAAGCTGTCGGTGTCATGCCGACATGCCGTTTAAACTGCCGCATAAAATAGACATCTGTTTCAAAGCCACATTGTTGTGATACGGCTGCAATTGGCTTGTCTGTGATAGACAGGAGTTTTTTAGAATATGCAATACGGCTGGAAATTACGTCCTGTGTACAGGTTGTGCCGAATGCTGCCAGATATAATTTATGAAAATACGGCCGGCTGATGCCTAATTCGTCACAGATATCCTGAATATACCAGCCGTCTGCCGGATGTGCATAGATTCTGTGCCGGAGGGCTGTCAGTTTGTCATAATGCGGGACTTCGGCAGCTCTGGAAACACTTCCATCAGAAGCTTCCAGCAGCAGGCACATCAGCAGTTTCAAAGCATGTTCGCCCATCTCCAGAGAACAAAGATTTTCTTTTTCCATAAAAGGAAGCAGAATTTTCCAGATTTCTTCTACTGCCAAGGGCTGGGCAAGGGTGTGGACTTCATACAGGGTCATACCAGCTTCCTGTAATTTTTTAAAATAATCTTCTGACATACGAAGCTGCATATAGCGATAGAATGTCGTATCCTGAGAATCAATTTTAAAAATTTCTTCTTCCATCGGGTACAGAAGGAATGTAAACGGCTGCATATAATATTGTTTTTCCTGAATTTTAATTACTGTCCGAATACAGCTCATCAGCAATAAGTAATTCTTATCTTTACGGGCTGAAAATTCACGGCAGCCATTGTTTGTCTGCTGACCGCAGTCAAGCAGACTGATTTCTTTTGTGAGTATCATGTTAATAAATTTCTCCCCTCAGAGTAAATAATAAACAGAACTGTTCATGATATAATCATACTACATTTTTAGCATTTTGTCAACCTTAAATGCAATTTTTTTGACAATAAATAAGCCCCTTTTGGAAGGAAGGGGCTGACTTATTATATTTTATATTTTTTTATCTGATATTAAGATACGTCTATTAAATCAATATAATCTGCTCCGTGCAGTGCAATATGTTCTTTTCTTCCGGTGAGATTGTCACCAAGAAGCAAATCAAATGTATCGTGCATCTGTTCTGCATCAGAAGGCATTACTTTGATTAAGCGTCTTGTTTCGGGATTCATGGTTGTCAGGCTCATCATTTCCGGTTCGTTCTCACCGAGTCCCTTGGAACGCTGAATTGTGTATTTGGAATTACCGATTTTTTTCTGGATATCCTGCCGTTCTTTTTCTGTGTAGGCAAAATAGGTTTTGACTTTGGTATTGATTTCATATAAAGGCGATTCTGCGATATAAACATAGCCTTCCTGAATCAGCGTAGGGGTCAGCCGGTAAAGCATTGTCAGAATCAGTGTACGAATCTGGAAACCGTCCACATCAGCATCTGTACAGATAATAATTTTGCTCCAGCGGAGATTATTCATGCTGAACTGGGCGATATTGCCGGTATTTTTCAGCTTGACTTCCACACCGCACCCGAGGACTTTCAGCAAATCTGTAATAATATCACTCTTGAAAATTTTGGGATAATCTGCTTTCAGGCAGTTAAGAATTTTTCCTCTGACAGGGATAACAGCCTGAAATTCGGCATCTCTTGCCAGCTTGACTGCACCGAGAGCAGAATCGCCCTCTACGATATATAATTCTCTTCTGGTGATATCTTTTGTACGGCAGTCAACAAATTTTTCGACCATGTTAGCCAAATCGATATTACCGGCTAATTTTTTCTTGATATTTAATCTGGTTTTTTCAGCATTTTCACGGCTTCTCTTGTTAATCAGCACTTGGTCAGCAATTTTATTTGCTTCTTCAGGATTTTCAATAAAATAAACTTCAAGCTGATGTTTTAAAAAATCCGTCATAGCTTCCTGTACAAATTTATTTGTGATAGCCTTTTTGGTCTGGTTTTCATAAGAAGTCTGTGTGGAGAACGAAGAAGAAACTAATACAAGGCAGTCTTTGATATCATCAAATGAAGCCGAAGATTCGTTTTTCTGCAATTTATTGTTATTTTTCAGATAGCTGTTAATCTGGGATAAAAACGCACTCCGGACAGCCTTGTCCGGTGAACCGCCGTGTTCCAGAAAGCTTGAATTATGATAATATTCCAGCAGATTGACCTGATTTGAGATTGTCATTGCAACAGACAATTTGACTTTATAATCTGGTTTATCTGCTCTGTCACGCCCCATACGTTCAGCAGTCCAGTACTGGATAGAAGTCATTGCTTTTTCTCCGGCAATTTCCTGTACATAGTCAGAAATGCCGTTTTCATAGAGGTATTCTTTTTCGAGGAAACTGCCGTCTTCCTGCTGAGAGCGATAAATAAACAATAAATCAGGGTTTACAACTGCCTGACGGCGCAGAATATCATGGAAAAATGCATCCGGCACATGAATTTCTGTAAAGACTTCTAAATCCGG
>CADBOP010000174.1 GCA_902796255.1 uncultured Ruminococcus sp. | reverse complement strand
GTTCTGCACAGCGTGTACCGGTTCCGACAGGTTCTACTACAATCCTGACAGCTGTTGTTAAGGGCGAAAATGTTACAAAAGAAGGCATTAACGCTGCTATGAAGGCTGCTGCTTCTGAATCTTACGGCTACAACGAAGACCCGATTGTTTCTTCTGATGTAATCGGTATGAAGTACGGCTCTCTGTTCGATGCTACTCAGACAATGGTTTCTGAAATCGGCAACGGTCTGTATGAAGTACAGGTTGTTTCTTGGTATGACAATGAAAATTCTTATACCAGCCAGATGGTAAGAACAATCAAGTATTTCGCAGAACTCAAGTGAGTTTGATTCACATGTGAAATAAAACGGCAGTCTTTCGGGACTGCCGTTTTTTGATTTAGTTTAAAAGCGTGATGAGAATATCCCACAGCATATGCAGGCCTACAGGAATCCAGATATTCCGGAATTTCAGCATAGTCCAGCTGAAGAAGATACTTAATAAAATAATAGAGATAAAACCGAGGTTTATAAAATTATTAACAAATTCTCCGTGGAGTATCCATGACGGAAAGTGAATACATAAAAACAGCAAAGCATTTATGCCGACGGCAATTTTCTGATTTTTTTCAGTGACAGTGGCATTTAATAAGAAGCCTCTGAAAACAAATTCTTCTGTTATGCCTACAAACAGAAAGGCAATGCATTCTATCAGCCCGTCAGTGCTGAAATAAAAGCCTTTATGTGAAATCACAGAACTTAATACACAATAGGCGGTCACATAGCCGAAAAGCGGAAGAGAGCCTTTCCAGTCCGCAGGCTTGGAAAATAATTCTTTTTCAGGAATATATAAATCAGCATCAAATTTTTTAATCAGAAGTACTGCCGGAAGTGTCCAGCAAAGATTTTTTATTATGCCGTCAGATACTAAAAACCATAAAGCAGAATCTTTTTCAATGACTTGTGTGAGAACAGGATTTAATGCAAATGCTTTCAAAATCCAGACAATATAGAAAATAATGACAAATAAAATATAAGCCTTTGCCAATTTTTTATTTTTAAAAATACTCATAAAATAATTTTATCCTCCGGTACAGGGTTCTGCACAGGCAGTCGAATCAGACTGTTTTTCGGGAAATCATATTCACAGGGGAATGAAAATTCCATCATGGCATGATTGACTGTTTCGATTCTTTCACCGTCAGCATTATAGATTTCATCTAATTTCAGACTGACAGGCTTTTGCTGCGGGGCTAAAATTTCAACCGTATCGCCAGCGAAAAATCTGTTTCTCTGTGTCGCATAGGCTGTGCCGTTCTCACATCTGTCTATGATGCCGACAACATCACACTGGCTGATATAGCCACTGTTTTCATAATACTGACAGGCATTCGGATGCCCGAAGAAAAAGCCTGTACAATATCTTCTGTGACTGACTTTGAACACTTCGTTATGAATCCATTCCGGCAGATGATACTCTTCCGGATGCTGCAAATAATAATCCATCGCCATACGATACGCATTCGTAACCACAGATACATAATAGGCCGACTTGGCACGGCCTTCTATTTTGAAAGAAGTCACACCAGCTTCGGCAAGCTTGTCCAGATGGTCAATCAGGCACATGTCACGGGCATTTAAAATATAAGTTCCTTCTGGTGCTTCCTGAATCTCCATAGGCAGATGCGGCCGCTTTTCTTCTGTCAGATAATATTTCCACCGGCAGGGCTGGGCACATGCACCACGGTTGGCATCACGGTCAGTAAAATATGCAGAAAGCAGACATCTCCCTGAAAATGATACACACATCGCACCATGTACAAATACTTCAATTTCCAAATCTTCCGGAATATTTTTTCTGATTTCTGCAATTTCATCAAGTGAAAGCTCCCTTGCCAGAACCACACGTCTTGCACCCATCTGATACAGGGCATTTGCAGAGGCATAATTCACAATGCCGGTTTGTGTGGACATGTGAACTGTCATATCTGGTGCAAGCTGGCGGACTGTCTGCAATACCCCCAAATCAGCAATAATCAGGGCATCTACTTCCGCATTGACAGCTTCAGAAATAAACTGTGGCAGAAATGCAAGTTCCTGATTTCTGGGGAGTGTATTCACAGTCAGATAGACTTTCTTATTTCTCTGGTGTGCTGTCCGGACGGCCTCGCAGAGTGCTTCGGCATCAAAATTCGGTGCACCGGCCCGCATACCGAACATATTTCCCCCCAGATATACAGCATCTGCTCCAAAGTCCAGAGCGGCCAGCAGGCGTTCTCTGTCGCCTGCTGGTGCAAGTATTTCACGATAAGTAGACATATAATTATTCTGCTCCTTCTCCGCTTTCGAGGGTTTCCTCATCGACAGGCGGCAGACCCTGACGGATACGTTCTACCATTTCGATATTTGCATTATGTTCTTCCAGAGTACGGGCAAAATAAGTTTCGCCCGTATCTACATTGGCATAGAAATAGTAATAATCCGATTCTTCCGGATATAACACTGCTTCGATTGCAGCAATACCGGGGTTGCAGATAGCACCTGCCGGCAGTCCGTTGCAGACATATGTGTCATAGGCATCATAAATTGCCTGATTGTCCAGTTCGATATTAGGCTTGATGACATTCTCAACATAGAGAGAAGTAACATCGGACTGGAGTTTGGAATATTCCGGACTGTTCAGACGATTCCAGAAAACAGAAGAAATCATCGGCATATCGCCGTCATGGGCTGCTTCTTTCTGGATAATAGAAGCAAGGGTGATAGTTTCATCCAGTGAAATGCCCAGTTCGTTCATTCTGTCATAATAGGCATTTGTAATTTTCAGATTGAAATTCATATAGATTTTGCGGCATACGTCAGCAGGATCGCTTTCTTCATAGAACGTATAGGTATCAGGGAAGCAGTAGCCCTCCATGCGATAGAATTTCAGTGTGCTGTTCGTTGTCGGAAGATGTTCTTCAAATTCATAGCCTAAATTGCCGGCATTGAAATAATACAGAAATTTTGCAGCTTCGCAGACATTGTTTTCCTGTAATTTCATAGCAGCATCATAAAGCGTGATACCCTCCGGAAACATGACATCTACAACGGCCTGAGAGTCATCATCTGCCATGCTTTTGGAAAGCTCTGCAATGAGTGTTTCATAAGCCATAGAAGCACTGATTTCATGATTGCCCGCTACAAAATTCGCATTGTCCTTGCTGAGACGGGAGAAATATTCAAATGCTTTGGGGATTCTGATAATGCCGTCTTCATAGAGATTCTGTGCGATTTCTTTTGTCGTTGCTCCTTCGGGAATATTAAATAACACCAGTCTTTGTGAACCGTTAATTCCGAGCATGTCTTTGCCGACTTCGATAATGCCTACTGCAAGTGAAATTGAAACCACAAAGACAAATGTCAGCATAATCAGCACACCATAAACTCTTGCACTTTTATGATGATGTTCTTTTTTGGCAGTTTTTTTCTTTTTGGTTTTAGCATGTCGAGGCCGCTCAGAATAGGATTCTGTTTCTTCTTCTTTGTGAGTGCGTTTATGTCTGACATGTGTTTCCGGCTTCGGTGTTTCTTCATCTTCCGGAATAAAATCCATTTCGTTTTCAGACTTCATGTGTATCCTCCGTTAATTCAAATCAGTAATAATTTCTTTCATATAACAGTCATGTGCTTCATAGGGAAGCGTATCCAGCAGCATAAAATCATAGCCAATCCCGATAGTATATAATTCCGGATAGTTTTTTAAAAATCTGTCATAATAGCCGCCGCCCTGACCCAGCCGGCCACCTGTTCGGGTAAAGGCAAGACCGGGGACGATGCAGACGGTTCTTTCTGTTATCACAGCTTTCTGATTCGTCACAGGTTCAGGAATATCATGCAAACCGGCCTGTAAATCTTCCAGATGATGAATCAGAAAAAAATGCATCTGCCTGTTCTGTTCGCATCTGGGCAGAGCAAGAGGAATTTGCTGTTCCAGTGCCCAGCGGATAAAATTCCATGTATCCGGCTCATTGCCGCAGGATGCATAGGCAAGAAGCAAATCGGCCTGACGGACAGCAGAATGCTGTAGCAGAGCTTCAAAAATTTTCTGGTTTTTTAAATTTCTGATTTCAGGCGGAAGCTGACTTCGTTTCAGACGGATTTGCTGCCGGAGAATATTTTTTTCTGCACTCATCATTCAATGCTCCGGATAACAGATAGCGTCTGCCAGCTTCTGGGATTTTTCAGCACTGGTGAGTACTTCGGCAAGTTTCAGGCCAAACGGTACGGCTGCACCTGCACCCTGTGCGGTGATGATAAAACCGTCCTGCTGTACAGAATGTTCTGAAATTTCTGCTCCGGCAAGCTGGGTTTCAAAACCGGGGTAGGCAATCGCCTTTCTGCCCTGTAACAGGCCTTTGTGGCCTAAAATAGAAGGTGCGGCACAGATAGCAGCAATAAAAATATTCCGCTCTGCACAGAAGTCAATGGCTGTCTGCACTGTTTCAGATTTTTCCAGATGCAGTGTACCAGGCATACCGCCGGGGAGTACAATCATTTCCAGTTCTTTGCCGAGTACGATTTCAGAATCTGTGATGTCTGTCTGAATGGTAATGCCATGAGAACCAGTAATGAGTTTACTGCCGATGCCGACTGTCTGTACTTCTTTTCCGCTTCTTCTGAGCAGGTCAACAGGGGAGAGGGCTTCTATTTCTTCAAAACCATTTGCAAAAAATACATAAATCATATACTTATCTTTCCTTTCTGTGAATAAAATATACTTGGCAGAATCCGGAAAATCAGTTTTCCGGTTCTGCTGTTTTCTTGATTTGTTCGTATTCTTTCCGGACTTCGGAAATATTTCCGCAGGACATCTTGCCTTCCGGACAAGCTCCGGCACAGCACGAAGGCCCTGCCTTTGCAAACAGGGCAGGCGATACCGGATAGACTTCTCTCAGCATAGCTTTTGCCAGTGCACGGATTTCCCATTGTGCCCTGTTGCAGCATCTTAATCTGAAAAAATGCAGGAGTTCCCTTGCGTTCATTGTGACGACCATTTTGGTTTCTCCGGCATTCGGCAGAACAAAACGTGCATCTTCAATGGCTTTTTTCTCGGCTTTGCGGTGAGCTTCTTTTTCTGTACAGCCCTGATGCAGAAATGTCTGGTAATGTCTGGCTTCTAAGATTTCTGTTAATTTCCGGTAAGATTCAACACAAGTCTGCATAGTTTCCTGATAAAGCTGCAAAGCGGCTTCTTCTTTTTCAATTTCCGGCGGTGTGATATACTGGAAATCTGTTAATTTCACATATCGCTGACTCTGTACGGAAAAGCTTGCTAATCTGTGACGGGTAATCTGTGCTAACAGCGAACGGGAAACACCCTCAATGGCGAATGTAAAGCTTGCATGTTCAATCGGGCTTTCATGGCCGATGGTACTGAGCATTTCCACAAAGCTTTCTGCTTTCTCGTCAGTCAGGTCATCAAGCAGATGCATTGCACCGGTATCGGAATAGCACAATTTTGCAGCCGCTGCAACAATTTTTTCCGGCATGACAGTATGTGCGATTAATTTTACATTCATAAATTTACCCCCTTATTTTTACATATTCCTCTTTATTATAGCATATTCTGAAACATTCGTCAATGTTTTTTAAGAGAATTTTGTGGAAATCCAAAGCATTAAATCTTTGTAATTTTCCGGAATTTTGCCATCAGTTTTTTTGTTCCCATATCGTCAAAAGCAATTTCCAGCAGATAATCATTTCCCATAGCTTCTGCCCGCAGAACTGTACCTTCTCCGAATTTGGAATCCTGTACACGGTCGCCGACAGAAAGAGAAATATCCGGATTGCCTTTCGAGGGGGGATTTTTTTTCGGATGGTTTATCATGGCTATCTGCTGCTGAAGGCCGGATTTCCGGACAGCACTGGCCTGAGGAGCAGAGGCTGTTTTTTGGGTTTTCTGATTAGAATCTGTATGCTGTGTATCGATTTCAGTTAAAAATCTGGAAACGGGATTTCTGCGGTAATCGCCGAAAATCAAGCGTTCCTGTGCATGTATCAGATATAAATGCCTTTTGGCTCTGGTAATTGTGACATAAGCAAGCCGGCGTTCTTCTTCCATATCTTCCTGAGAATCCATGCTCCGGAAACTCGGAAAAATATTGTTTTCCATGCCGACTGCAAAGACAGTATCAAATTCCAGTCCTTTGGCAGAATGCATTGTCATCAGAGAAACATAATCGCCGGAAACTTCTTTATCTGCATCGGTATAAAGTGCCATTTCTGATAAAAAGCCTTCCAGAGTCGGGTTTTCCTGATTTTTGGTATAATTTATAATATCAGAACGAAATTCTTTTACGTTTTCAATACGTTCCTGTGCAGTTTCTGCTTCTTCCTGTCTGAGCATATCAAGATAGCCTGTTTTTTCCAGCAGGAAATCAAAAAATTCTTCTAAGGGCAACTGGGATAAAGCCTGTTCCAGCTGGTCAATCAGGTAGGCGAACTGTGTCAGAACTGCGGTTCTTCTGGCAAGCACCGGAAACTGGCTTGCATTCCGTATGACTTCCAGCGGACTGATATGCAAATCCTGAGAAATCTGTGTGATATTAGAAGCAGTTGCTTCACCGATGCCCCGTTTGGGGGTATTGATAATTCTCTCGAATCTGACAGTATCGAACGGATTCTGTAAAATGCCAAGATAAGCCATTACGTCTTTGATTTCTTTTCTGTCCTGAAATCTGATGCCGCCGTAAATGCGATAGGGGATTTTATGACGGATAAGTGACTTTTCCACACCGTTCGAGAGGGCATTCATCCGGTAGAGTATGGCGAAATCAGAATAGGTTTTTCCGGATTTGACAGCTGCCTGAATTTTATCAGCAACAAATGCAGATTCTGCTTTTTCATCACTGACCTGAATCAGATGCACCGGCTCGCCGTCACCTGCGGAGGTACGGAGAGATTTTTGTTTTCTGCCTTTGTTATGAGCAATCACGCTGTTGGCAGAACTTAGAATATGTTGTGTTGAGCGGTAATTTTCTTCCAGCTTGATAGTTTTGCAGTCTGGGAACTGGTCTTCAAAGCTAAGAATATTTTCAATAGTTGCCCCACGGAAACGGTAGATACTCTGGTCATCATCACCGACAACACAGAGATTATGATATTTTGCTGAAAGCAGGCTGACAAGTCTGTACTGTGCGTGATTGGTGTCCTGATATTCATCAACGAGAATATATTGATATTTATTCTGATATTTTTCCAGAATATCCGGATTTTGTTCAAATACACGGACAGTCTGATAAATTAAATCATCAAAATCCAGAGCATTGGCAGATTGCAGTCTGTCCTGATAAGCTTTGTATAATTTTGCAATCACAGTTTGTTTGTAGTCTGTGCCGTATTGTGCTTCATAATTTTCGGGTGAAATCATTTCGTCTTTGGCCATACTGATGGCAGAAAGCACCTGTTTGGGAGGAAAATTTTTTTCAGAAATATTAAAATTCTTCATACAGGCTTTCATTGTTTTCAGACTGTCGTCAGAATCATAGATAGTAAAATGATTATCATAACCGATTCTGTGAATACAGGTTCTTAAAATTCTGACACAGGCAGAATGAAAAGTTGCGGCATGAATATCCTGTGCCGTTTCGCCCAGTGTTCCGGAAAGACGTTCTTTCAGTTCTCCGGCGGCTTTATTGGTAAATGTAATGGCTAAAATCTGCCACGGGCTGACAGGTTTTGCAGAAATCAGGTTCTGTAATTCACCGAATGTTATCATGTGTTTGTCCTGAAGATAATTTTCTAATTTCTGCAAATCTTCTGCATCTGGTACAGAGGTGAGTGTGTGCAGGGTGTCGCCGAATAAAATCATATGGGCGATTCTGTTTACAATTACAGTTGTTTTCCCGCTGCCTGCTCCGGCAAGAACCAGTACAGGCCCTTTGACAGTGGTAATGGCTTCGAGCTGTTCCGGATTCATACCGGAAAAACATTTTTTCACAGCAGCTTTTTTTAAATTTAAAAATTCCTGTTCAGTCATAGAAATAACCCCTTTCTCAATTTCTTGAATAGCAATATCTTAATCATAACATATTTTCAGAATTTTGTAAACAGAAAAATATTTTTTGTATATTTGATATAAATTATCTTGCATTTTATTGAATCTTATGCTATAATATAGAAAATAATCGGATATTCTAAAAGGAGGCTTTTTTATGAAAATACAGTTTATCGGTGCGGCCCATGAAGTGACAGGAAGCTGCACTTATCTGGAGATAAATCAGTTCCGGATTTTAGTAGACTTCGGCATGGAACAGGGCAAAGATGTTTATGAAAATGCACAGATTCCTTGTGCCCCCGGAAAAATTGATTATGTATTGCTGACACATGCACATATTGACCATTCCGGCTTGCTGCCGTTATTGTATGCAGGAGGTTTTCACGGAGAAATTCATACCACAGAAGCAACCGTTTCACTTTGCAGTATTATGCTCCGTGACAGTGCACATATTCAGGAATTTGAAGCTGCCTGGCGAAACCGCAAGGCAGAACGCAAAGGGGAAGAACCTTATGTGCCGCTCTATACAATGGAAGATGCTGTCGGGTCAATTTCTCAGCTCCGGCCGCATAAGTATGAAGAAAAATTTCAGCTCTGTGAGGGAGTTGAAGTCAGGTTTATTGATGCTGGTCATCTGTTAGGTTCGGCAAGTATCGAAATCTGGGCGACAGAAGGTGACCAGACCAGAAAATTAGTCTTCTCCGGTGATATCGGCAATCTGAACCAGCCTTTAATCCGTGACCCTCAGTATATCGACACGGCTGATTATGTAATTATGGAATCTACTTATGGCGACAGAAAACACGAACGTCCGAAAGATTATGTCACTGCTTTTGCACAGGTGATTCAGCAGACTTTCGACAGGGGCGGCAGTGTGATTATCCCTTCTTTTGCTGTCGGCAGAACACAGGAACTGCTGTATTTCTTAAGACAAATCAAAGAAAAAAAATTAATTAAAAATTATCCGGATTTTCCGGTATTCATGGACAGTCCGCTGGCTATCGAGGCAACCAGTATTTTTTTACGGAATCAGAACAGTTGTTATGATGAAGAAGCACTCAGCTATGTCAGACAGGGGATTAATCCGCTCACTTTTCCGGATTTGATTCTTGCAACAACGCCGGAAGAATCCAGAGCAATTAATTTTGATAAACGCAGAAAAATTATTATTTCTGCCTCAGGCATGTGTGAAGCCGGAAGAATCAAGCACCATCTGAAACATAATCTCTGGCAGCCGCAGAATACGATTTTGTTTGTCGGCTATCAGGCTTACGGAACATTAGGCCGTTCACTCGTAGAGGGGGCAACTTCTGTGAAACTCTTCGGAGAAACTGTGCAAGTTGCCGCAGAAATCCGCCAGCTTGCCGGTATCAGCGGTCATGCGGATGTTGACGGACTGACAACTTGGATTTCTCATATTCAAAATCCTAAAAGAGTTTTTGTAGTTCACGGCGAAAGCTCTGTTATGGAACATTTTGTAACACATTTGCAGAATGATTTAAAATTGAAAGCTTATGCACCTTACAGCGGTACAGAATTTGACCCCGTTTCTGATGAGATATTAGTAGAAGCTGTACCAAGACCCGTTATGAAAAATAAGGCCGGCTCGAAAGCAAATACAGTTTATCACAGACTGCTTGCAGCACTGGAACGTCTTACGGGGCTGATTAAACGCAGCGAGGGCAGAACAAATAAAGATTTGGCACGGTTGACCGACCAGATTAATCAGATTTGCAGCAAGTGGGAAAAATAATCTCTTGACAGATAAGGATAATTTATGATATAATATGATTGTTAATTCGTGTTGAGAGAAGGTACAGGAAATTTGAGAAGTTTTTTCAGTAAAATTTATTTTCTGCTCATTTCTGTTCTGATTGCAGCAGGCTTGCTTTTATGTATCTTGTATCTGTGCGGTATCCGGCCTTATGTTGTGCAGACAGGGTCTATGTCTCCGGCAATGCCAGTGGGCAGTGTGTGTTTTGTAAATCAGAATGCAAGTTATGCTGATGTGCAAACCGGTGAGATTATCGCATTCCGGCTGGGAGGGTCGGCAATGGTCACACATCGGGCTGTGAAAATTAACCCTGCTGGTATTACTACAAAAGGCGATGCCAATCGGGTAGAAGATGCTGCTTTGGTGACAGAAGCAAATTTTGTTGGAAAAACAATACTCTGTATTCCGGAAATCGGAAATTTTGTCCGGTATCTCCGGACAAAAAACGGAACAGTCTTTTTTATTTCCAGTATGATTGTAATCATTCTCTTCGGATTTCTGCTTGACCAGAAACAGGAGAAAAATAAATAAATTTTTCCGGACTCTTTAATAAATGGAAGAGTCCGGATTTAAATATTCACTTTAAATATAAAATTTTTTTATTATTTTAAATATACTTTACTTAATTTCACATAAAGCTGTTGATAATGTCTCTTAAAATATATATAATTTTTATTATAAAATTTCAATTTTTCAATACAATATATATAAAAAAAGAAGAACTTTATTTTTTTTTTCAAAAATCCTTGACAAAAATCATATTTTATGATATACTATAAAAGTACTCGAAACAAAGAGTTAAATAAGTTATCGCGGGATGGAGCAGCTCGGTAGCTCGTCGGGCTCATAACCCGAAGGTCGTTGGTTCAAATCCAGCTCCCGCAACCACACCGAAAAGCACCATACCAAACATAATGAGTGGAGGAAAG
>CADBOP010000173.1 GCA_902796255.1 uncultured Ruminococcus sp. | reverse complement strand
CCGAACGGGTAAAAGTTTTCTTTGGATAAGACAATAATTTATAAAGCAGATTAAATTCACGCATAGTCAATGGAATTTCCTCGCCGTTGAGTACAGCTGTCCGCTCATCAGCGTTCATGATAAAATTTCCAATTGTCAGAATTTTTGAGCTGTTGATTTTAGCTCTCCGGAGCAGAGCACCGATTTTCAAACCCAGTTCTTCAAGCTGAACCGGCTTGACTAAATAATCATCAATACCGAGGCGATAGCCTCTCTGTTTCGAGCTGAAATCATCTTTAGCCGTCATAAATAGGATAGGGATTTCCTGATTCAGACTCCGGACAGTTTCTGCAAATTCAAAGCCGTCTATTTTTGGCATCATAATATCAGAGATAATCAAATCAAATAAATTACCGTATAACTGATTATAAGCATCATTTGCATCCAGACAGCCGACAGCCTCATATCCTGTTTTATTCAGATACAGGCAGACAGTACGGTTTAACTCTTTATCATCTTCTACCACTAAAATTTTAAACATGCAGAACACTCCTTTAGAATAGATTTTTATTATCATAGCACAGAAATGTTTATGTTTTGTTAAAAATTCTGCTGTTCATAAAAAATTTACAAATAAAAAAATTTTTATTCTGCCTTTTCTTCACAAAGCAGTGCAGTAACAACCAGTCTTTGTGAGCCATCATCTGTACAGGTAACAAGTGTTACTCTGTTATCCTGAAAATCATCCAGAATCCAGATTTCATCCGGCTCTACAATAAAGCTTTCTGAAATTTCATAAATATATAATTTTTTCTGCAAATCATATAGAAAAACCTGCATACCATTCTGTGCATATTTCAGTTGATTAAAATATTCTTTATAAATAACACTGCTGTGTGCAGCGATACAATAATTGCCGCTGCCCGGCGAACCAGTTCCAAGAAAATGGCCTGCTCCCTGTGAGAGGACTTCCTGTTCTGTTCCTTCGAGAACAGGGGCTTTGATATGCAAATCCGGTATTTCCACTACAACATTAGTACGCATTAATTCCTGTCGGTGAATGTCACGGCGAATTTTTCGTATACCTAAAAAAGACAGATAACTGAAACCAATCAGAAAAGCTATCAGGCCGAAAATAAAAATCACCAGCTGTTTTTTATCTGTAACATGTATTTTCATAATTTTTCTGCTCTTTCATAAATCAATTTGTTTCTCAAAAAAAATTGAAATTCATAAGGCGGCCATTGGTACTTTTATCAACAGCTTTTTCTATCAAAGAGTCTTCGGCCATTCAACTCTTTGGTAACACTATCTTCATCCGACAAATAAAAAATTCACGAAATGTTAGAAAAGTTTTTCTTGCACTGTTTTTTATGCAGATACATAAGAGCATCTGCACGTTCAAATACATCCTGTACACGGATATCTTTTTTCAGCTGAAAGTCTGAAATCCCGACAGCAAGCAGGGGCATATGATTTTGTTTTTGTTCTTCAAGAAACTGACAAAGTTGCTGTATAAGGGCTGTTCTGTTCAGATAGTCCTGCCCTTTCAGGAGTACAGCAAATTCATCGCCGCCGATACGGAATACAGGGCTGTGCTTAAAAGCATTGCAAATAAAAGAGCAGGCTTTTTTAATAATTTCATCACCGGCTTTATGTCCGAGCGTATCATTGACCTGTTTGAGGCCGTTGACATCACAGACAGCAATTGCAAAAGCCGGAATTTCTTTATTTTTAATTTGTGCATCAAGGTCAGATTCCATCTGGACATAAGCACGTTTATTTTTGACACCTGTAAGGGCATCTTTATTTGCCATATCCATAGCATTCAGATAAGCCAGTTCCATCCGGCGGGCTTCATCCACATTGGCGACCGCAATAATAATATGTTCAGAATCTTCTTTTGGCCGTACAGCGTAAAGAGACACATATTGCGGCCTGCCATCCAGTACAAGACGATAATTCAGGACAGCTTTACCGGAAACAGAGAGAGTTTTCATCAGGTTTTCCTTTTGCATAGCCAGAGCCATCATAGGCAGGTCATCCGGATAAATATCCCGCTGCATATTGATTTGTGCCTGTAAGAAAAAGTCTTTGCCTTTTAGGCCGGTTTCCAGTTTTTTATATTTACTGCTTGTGCTGTATTCAAAATATTCATTTGTGCTGATATTGACATGATAAATCACTTCATATCTTTGTGCCAGAGCATTGGAAATATCGCTGAAAGTACGGTTTTGTACCTGCATCATCTGTTCATGGCGGACTTGTGCATCTGTATTGAACACTCCTATAATAATGCGATTATCCTGATTTTTAGGCTGTACAATCAGCATACTCATATATTGCTGTCTTCCTTCCAGAAGCTGACGGTAACGCAAAGTAATAGCTCCGGTTTGCCGAAAATTTTGCATCAGGACAGATTTCTGGATTTTCTCAAGAACATAGGCTCTGTCTTCAGGATGGATATATTTCTGGATATCTTTCACAGCATCTGAAAAAAAATCTGTTCCTTTTTTATTAGTCCCCAGATTTGCGTATTGTTTACTTGCAGAATACTGTGTATACTCATTTGTATCTGCATTAATATAATAGATGACTTCATAACGGCTTGCCAGAGCTTCGGCAATTTCAGAATAAGTGCGTTTTTCTTTTTCTGTTTCAATTTCCTTGCGTTTTTGCGTATCAATATCCTGCACACCGATGACAATAGTACTGTCTGTTCCCTGAATGGTTTTAAGATAAAAATAGCGTGGTTTGCCGTCAATTGTCAGGCGATATGTTAACGAGAACGATTTTCCGTCTTTGAGAGCCTGCTGTACATTTTCTTTCCGGAACGTGTTCAGAAAATATTCCTGGTCTTCCGGCCAGACCTGTTCACGACAGTTTTTATGAACATCCTGATAAAAATTTTCTCCTTTAGAAACAGGAAGCAGCTCTTTGTCAATGCCATTGACTGCATATTCAACATAGCTGTCATTCTGGGAATCAATCACAAACAAGCTGGTGTAGTCATTGGCGAGTGCCAGTGCCAGATTCACAAATGTGAGATTCTTTTTTTTCATGTCAGTTTCTCCTTTTCAGAGATTTTTTTAATATTATACCATATTGTCTTATATTTTTCAAGTATCATAAGACTGATTTTATAAAAAAGTTTTTAAAATATATAATATTTTTGAATAATACAAAATAAGGAAATTATATTTATTATGCGTTCCATGAAAATACTGAAAAAACTCCTCATGATTCTTATCAGAATCTGAGGAGTTTTTTTGCTTTTGCCAGCATAAATACTTATCTCTGTTTTTAAATATTATTATTTATATTTGTATTCTGAATCAGATAGCCTTTTTCAGAATCAAATACAACTGTTACGACAGCTTCAAAAGCGGCTGCATTATTTAATGTATCTGTATTTTCTTGCATATAATATCCGAAAACGTTCACTTCATAAGTACTGTCGCCGACCTGTTTTGCATCAGCAACATTCAGCGTAACAGCAGCATTTTCCGGAAGAGACTGATTAGAAACATAATCTTTGGCATTGATTATCTGTCCATCAACAGTGACTCCGGCAGTTTCAGACAGCATTTTAGTAATTTCATCAGGCTGTTTTTTTACCAGATTCGGAGAATAGCATTTAGTCAGGAAAGACTGGGCTGTCTGTGTGACCTGATTTTTCACAGTTTCATCTGCAATTCTTGTGCTGCTTTCTTCTGGTGTTACTGTTCTTGCCAGACGGAAGCCAATTCCGGAATCTGTAAAGTTGATATAATTCTGTGTATAGGACTGGGAAGTTCCGAATCTTGTGAGAGTATTTGCCAGAAGAATCGGGGTCGAGAACGAACCGCCACGAAGCGTGTGTGACAATTTTCCGCTGTATGCAAGAGAAGCTGCCGCCATTCGAGTCTGTCCGGTTTCTTTTTCAACATAAACATAGCTATATTCCTGTTCCATGAAAGGGTCTACCGGATAATCATTCAGAACAGAAAGCTGTTCATTGGAATAAACAGGGCCTCTTGGGTCAATGTTTTCTGCATTTTCAGCGAGTGCAGCATAATAGGAGACATTATAGAAATCCCATTGCACTTCCCAGACATTCCCTGTTAAATCGAAAATGCCAAGCTGATTCGGCAATTTTGAGCCGGCAGGGCCGGAATAGGAATTTCCGCCTGTGCCTTCCGAGTAAAGCTCAGAAGTATTGAGACCTGATTTTTTAGGATTTTCTGTTGTTGGTCTAATCCAAGCATAGTCATTGATAAATTTATTAAATTCATTTTCATCAGAAACAGAAGTTTTGGAAGTAGAAAGCCCTGCAATCAGGCTGCCGTGACCTCTGTTATAAGAAGTCATATCTTTGCCGCCCCGTGCAGCATATTCATTTTCTGCTTCTGTAGGCAAACGATAGCCATTTTTATTGAAATCGCAGTCAACTCTGACAAGCTGTACTTCCTTGTCAACGGGCTGCTGCTTCTGCATCACACTGCCCATGACATTCGGCAGGAATTTTACTTTCGTTTTGCCGTCAGCTTCTTCGCCGTTATAAATATTTATAAATGTATAGCAAGGGTCATAGCCATCTACAAGAGAACGATAATTGCAGAACTGCAAAGCTTCATACCAGCTGATGTCAATCGCCGGTCTGGAATCTCCACCCCATCCGCTGTCTCTCATGCAGCTTTTTTTACAAATAATTGCATAAGAAGAAATTTCATCCAGTGTATTTGTTACACCGTTTACTGTGTAAGATACAACAGCAGGTTCTTCGCTTTCAATATTGCAGGCATTTACAAAATCATAGAACTGTTCCATTGTGACTTCATATTTGCCCATCCAGTAATCAGAAACAGTGACATTGTGTACATTGATGCTTGCATCATTAAGCCGCCACATCGGACAACTGTCATTTTTTGCACTACTGTTTTGAATATCAAGCCCCGTTACACCAACTGCTTCTTGGCCGGCAGCCTCTTCACCCATAAACTGCGGGTCAAGAACATTATTCCAGCCTCTTAAAATATTCATATTCTGGTCGCCGAAATTATTGGAAATCGTATACTGATATTCTTCATCGTTTTCGTTCCGCCAGTCACCTTGCAGATAAGAACCGCCTTCTACATACACCATATCTATCGTATTGGCCGAAGTGGTATCACGATACCAAGTTTTAGCAATCTGATCCCAATAGAGGGAATCTGCTCTGTCATTGGCAATCATAACAGTTAATTTATCTTTCTGGTCCAGAGAAACGTCCAGTGACGGTGTCTCTGCCGGAATTTCGTTAAACACTGCCGGAGCATTTGTATTCTGTAATTTGGGATAAGTAATCTGTACTTCTTCACCGCCTTCAGGGCTTTCAGCATTGCCGTTGAGCAGAATTTTAGGCCAGTTTTCCGGATTAAGAGATTCATAAGTACCTTCAATTACAAAAGATAAGTCCGGATATGCATTCTGATTATATACTACAGGGTATACATGATTACAGAAGGAAATATTTTGTCCTGTATCTGTTTGATTTCCGCTGTCAACGGAGAAATTCGCAACAGACAATACAGGATAGCTTTCACCGCCGACCAGCAGTTCATATTTTCCTTCCGGAAAACGGATACGGTCACAGCCCTGAAACACTCCTGCATCTACATTTTCATACAAGGCATACTGATGATAATCACCTGTATTGGTTATGATACCTGTAGGCTTAATATTTGTATATTCTGTATTTGTTTCCTGTCCGGAAGCATTTAGCAGCTGTCTGACAGTAAAAGCAGCTTCTTCTGTTGCTTTTCCCTGTACATACAGTTCACCGTTCAAAAGATAAGCACCTGTAACAGGAACTGTTTTTTCAGGTTCCTGTACTGGTTTCTGTACTTGTTCTTCCGAAGGAACAAGGGAATATACAACAGAAGCAGATACAGGGAATCTATCTATACCGACACGTACTTCTACACTGATATCTGCTGTTTTGTCCCCGATAGCCTTTACACTGAAACCAGTAATCGGAATTGCAGAAAGCAGCATTGTTCCGCACAGGAAGAAAGAAAACATTTTTCTGCCTTTCTTTTCTTTGCAGACGATGAGCAATACTGCGGAGGCAAGTGCTGCGGAAACATAAGGAAGTATTCCTTTTTCTCCGGTACGGGGACTTTCTGATTTTTGGCCTGAACCTGAAGAATTACGGCTGTTGCTGCTACTGCTGCTG
The DNA here is from genome assembly GCA_902796255.1 of uncultured Ruminococcus sp. GTDB lineage: Bacteria > Bacillota > Clostridia > Oscillospirales > Ruminococcaceae > UBA3855. The sequence goes on along the minus strand of CADBOP010000173.1, from coordinate 326 downwards.
TTTTTGCTGTTGTTGTTTTTGCTGCTGCTTGCAGATGCAGAACTGCCGCCGCTGGAACTGGTACGAGTAATATCTACTGCACTTGCCGGTCTGACATAGCTGCATTGTAATACAGCAGTTTCACCGGATTTCAATTCACCGATTTGTCTGGTTTGTTCAGCTCCCTCAGCAAGAACATAACCTTCCGGAGCGATATGATTCAACTGCACTTCATAGACAGAACCAGCATTCTGATTCAGCACCTGAAGGTCAGCAACTATAGTATCCGGAGCAACATAAGCTTCATGGTCTGTTGTCATGGTAATCAGCAAGCCGTCCTGTTCTAT
>CADBOP010000172.1 GCA_902796255.1 uncultured Ruminococcus sp. | reverse complement strand
ATTTTTTTAATTTTCAGCCTGTCTGCATTTGTTTATTTTCTTATCTGCAATTTGTTAAATTTTTATGAACTCTTGTTTCCTAATTTTTTTACACATAGTTCTATTATATCACTTTTTGATATCAATTTCAAGTAGGATGACTATATTATCTCATTGGTTATTTCACGCTGAAAAAGAAATTCGACCTTGAGCCGCACCCAATTAGCTGATAACAAAAAGAGGTACACGCTATGGAAATTCTTCTCGGAACTGTCTGCGTGTGCCTCCTTGTCATTTTATCCATAATACTTTGGAAATATATCTCACTGAAAAAGAATATCCGCCACTTCTCGCAGGAGCTTGAAAAGCTGAAAAACAGCGATTACAGACAGCCTGTCAAGGTCACGGATTTTGACAGGGATTTAGTTGAACTTGCCGTAAAAGTCAACGAACATACCGACATTCAGCGGCAGCTTGGCGTGAAATATGAGGAACGTAAAAAGCAACTTGGTACGGTTATTTCTGGCATATCCCACGACTTCCGCACACCGCTGACGGCATCGCTCGGTTATCTGCAAATGGTAGAGAAAAGCGGGGAACTGTCAGACGAATTTTTTGAACTGACAAAAATTGAAAACAATAAAGAAGAACTGAATTTTCAGAAAATCAATTTCAGTAATCTCCTGACAGAAATCCTGCTGGAACAGTATTCTTGGATAACAGAAAGAAATATTTCTGCAAGATTTGATATTTCGGACAGCATTCTGATACTGACTGACCTGCACTGCCTTACAAGAATATTGAATAATCTCATGTCCAATGCTCAAAAATACACTGCTGACAGTCTGACAGTTATTTTAAAACAGGAAAATGAACAAGTAATGCTTCTTATATCCAATACTTTGACAGACGATATTTCATTTGATATTAGGAACAGTTGTAGCAGCTTTTATATGCCTTACAAAAAGTAATTCAGATACTTGAACTGCCTTTCTGAAAAAATTCCTATTCAAACTTGCACCAAACTATACTTTAGTGCAAGTTTCAAAACATAAAATAGCCATTTCAGAAACTGAAAAAAACTGTCCGTCACTCACGTACAATTTACATTTATCTTCATTGTAAACTTATTGAAATCTGAATTGACATTGTAATTGCTTTAGCATTGGCATTTTCTGGAAATTCCGCCTTTGAGAAAACCGCCTGTTTAAGAGGCGGTTTTATGATTATGCAGATGCTTTCGCTCCAAATCCTATTGTTTCATGAACGAATTTTCCTGATGCTGTATATTCATGAATATGAATCCAATACGCATCTTCTGGCTTACATGCTTTGTGATTTTCATCATAATGATAGAAAAGAGCATAATCTCCGCCAGCGGGAGTTTTCCCATCAACACGTACAGGTTCAAATTCATAGTTTTCCATTCGCTGTCAGAATATCATAGCCGAACGGTACACCGCCTGATGTACCGAAGTATACGGAATCGCCGTTTTGTGCCACAGTATCCACAGATGTGGGAACATGCAGAGTAGAGCCATCGCTGAGCGAATAGGAATTTTCGTCTTTGATATATTCATCCCAAGCCTGCATAACACGTTCCTGTGTCTCCATATCAGAGCTCGTGACCTCTGTGCCACTGGTGCTGTATCCGCCTGCCAGTTCACGGATGCGTTGTTCCGTCCGGTAATCCGTTACCAAATTGTAAATCTGTGCTGCTACATAGTTCAGCACGGAATAATATTCCGCAGTAAAATAGCCATTTGAAGCGATAATCTCATAATCTGCATAATACCGGTCAAAGGTTTCCTTGTCCGATGCAATTAAAGTGAAGGAAGGAAGAAGCTGCCACCATATATCCGTTCTGTTCAGCATGACTTGGGTGAAAGAATATTGATATGCCGATATTGCACAGCTAAACTCACCATAACCATTGCCAAGCCGATATTGTCGGCGTGCGATTGTGCCTTCTGCACCGTAGCCGGTGATTGGGTAACGGCTGTACTGAATCGCAGTATTGATGCCATCTGTTGCATAGGCCTCTGTAAAAGCATCAATATTTGCCTGCTGTTCCTCCGTGATTTTCAAATCGCCGCTCAGCTCTGCATTTGTATAGTTATTCTGCACATAGTAATCAATATAGCTGGTGGCGTTCATATAGGGTGCACGAGTGATGAAATTGGAAATATCTGTCCCATAGCCAATATAGTTGCTATCCTCAAAAACCAGCGGAGAGGTGATATTCACGACTGCATTTCCGTCCGGGCTGACAAACTGCACAAGCTCTTGTGCGGGATAAGGGTTAATCAGCCCCCATGTACTCTGCATCTGCACAGTCCAGCCCTCCGGCAGCAGTCCCTGATAGACAACAACATTGGCATATTGGTCAACCAGTCCGATTTGCTGGTAGAGTTTGCCCTCCGTGACAGGTGGTATGTTCTGACCGAGCAATGCACGCTTCATCAGGCATAGGTCAAATATATCAAGCCTATCGTCCTCGCAGAAGTCCGCTGCTTTCCAGTTTTTAAGGTGTATGTCGGGTACGGCAAGCAGCCACTTTTGCAGAAGTATTATATCGGCCACCCCGAATGAGCCGTCATTGTTTACATCGCCTGTTGCTGTCCCTGCTGCTGTCACTTGCATAGCTGTCTGACCTGATAACAGAGTGAAGCACATCGCTGCCGAGGTCAGAGCAGAGAATAATTTTCGCCATTTCATAATTCTCACTCCTTAGTATATAATTTGGAAAGTGTGTTGCTTGAAATCTTTAGAATCATTATAGCATAACATTTGCTGAAAGTCAAGTGCTTATATACAGAATTTATGGAATATATGTATATTTTTTGTAAATAAGTATTAAATATCAAAGTGCTGTCTCTGCATTTGATATGAAATATTGCTGACAGCGAAACGGAAACTAAATATACTGTATGTATATTTAATAGCAATCAAAAGAGCTTGCTTTGTTTTGTAATTTGCTTGACTTTTTTGTAGAAATTTGTTATAATAAGAAAAATATGATAAATGCTTCAAAAGGAGAAAATTATGAAAAATAAACTGAGTTTTTTTGAAAAACTGAAAAACAAACTGACTGTGCTTGCAGAAAACAATCCCAGTATTTTTATGTTTTTGCTTATCCTTGCTGCCAATATTGTTTTTATCGCAATATCTACAGTTCTTTTGATGTTTCTGCCTGAAAACAAGGACAGGGGATTTGCGGAAATGATTCGTTTTGCATTTACACTTATGGTAAATCCAAGCGGAAGATATCAATACAGCGATTATCCGATTTCATTGATTATCACAACAATTGTTGTGCTTTTAGGCATGATATCTCTCACAGGTGGTACAGTTGGTTTTATTACCAGTATTATCACAAGTGTACTTGAAAAATCAGCAACTACACGAAAAAAACTAAAACTGAAAAATCATATTGTGATTCTGAATTATAATCATAAAGTTCCCTCAATCATCTACGATTATTGCTTTGATGATATGAAAAATACCTACATAGTGATTTTATCCGACAAAGATAAAAAAGAAATCAGCAACCAGATTGATAATCTGTTCAGCGTTCATCAGGCAAAAAAGAAATTTAAAAATATCATCATACAGAACGGCAGCCCTTTTTCACAACTGGATTTGGACAGAATCGCCCTGAAAGATTCTAAAAATATACTTCTTATGCTGGAAGACAATGAGGAGACGGAAAACAGTCATCAGCATTCCAGTACACAGAATTTCGACATTTTCAAGCTTTTCATGTTTATTAACAGCTATCTCAGTAAAAATATTTCTGATAATATCCCTTGTGTACTTGCAGAAGTATCTGACGACAGGACGGAAAATTTAATCAGGGAATATCCTTTCAAGGCCAAAAATAATTGTTTTCCTGTCAACTTCAATGAGCTGCTGGGAAAAATTATGGCTGTGACAGCAATTATGCCTTCCCTCTGTGATGCCCTTCTTCATCTTATCAGCTTTGAAGGCGTTGAATTTTATCTGGAAGAGATTCCGCCACTATCCATTGCAGAAGATTTAAAAAGGCAGACTTCCTCTTTACCGATACTGGACACCGGAAACCAGCGGTTATATATTTCTGAAAGTGAAAATGAGATAAAAACTGCTGAAATATGTCAATATCAACTGAAAAAGCCTCTTCCTGACGGCAAATTGATTCCGTGCATTATCAGCGATAAATCTAAAATTCTTATTATTGGCTCTAATCATAAACTTGGGTATATTCTGGAAAGTCTCATATGCTTTAAAAATGAATTTCCCGAATTTAAGCTGTCTGTTGTTCTGATGGACATTGTGGAAAATGAGGAGAAAATCAAAAAATATTGCACTGCCCCTGAATATCGCTCATTATTCGATGATGAAAACGGCGGCTGGGTAATTGTAGAGAATGTTTTTGAGATATTCAGTCAGAAAAACGGACATTCTGTGCTTGATGATGTCAATTCTGTACTCTTTCTTTCAGATGATGACTGCCGTGAAACAAATATTGATGAAAAGCCTCTGCTGTTCTGGAACAGCCTGAAACGGAATGATATTTTGGATATTCATAACTGTATTGTGGAAGTTCTTGATATGCAGAATGAAAGTATCATCGAAAAAAGAAATCATGACCAAGTTGTTGTCAGTGAAAGATTTATCAGTTGTCTTTATGCCCAGCTTGGAAAAGACCCCATCCGCCTTGACTATATCAAAGACATGATTACTTTTGAAAGTGACGGAGCTTCACGCAATTCCGATAATAAGCTTTCCAATATATGCAATGTCCTTTCTGTAAAATCCTCGCTTTTCTTTCAAAATTATTCCGGCAAACTGAATTTCAGCAGCAAGCGTGAACTGATATTGTGGGTATACGAAGCGACTGCACATGAGTATCTGCCGATAGGCTGTGTAAAAAATAATATCAGCTATCTGTTTTCCAGAACAGAGGGAAATCATGACGGCCTTGATACAGCTGTTCTTCTGCCTAAAAATGATGACAGTAATCTGAAAATAGTACAGGATGAACTGATTCTTGAGCCTGATGATGAAATTATTATCATGAAACTGACAAACAAGCATTGAATCTTAAAATTGAAATCCGTCTGACGAAATGGTCAGACGGATTTTTTTAGTATTCTGTTCCTGATGAGACTGCCTGATAAAATATGCAAAAAATCCACTAAATCTGCAAATTCTATATTGACAGTTTTTAATAAATTATGTATAATTTATAAAGAAAATGTTTATATTTTTGTTAAAATATGCTGCGAATGATAACTTATATCTGCAAACAGGAGGAACGCTTATGAAACAAAGTCATATCCTGAAAAAAGCGGCTGCCATTCTCATGACAGCTTCTATGCTGACAGCAGGCTGTGCTTTCCCTGCCGGAACAATGACAGCTGCTGCTGAAACCATCACAATTGCCAATCCCGTTATCTGGGCAGATGTCCCCGATGATGATATTATCCGTGTAGGAGATACCTATTATATGGTCAGCACCACGATGTTTTTCTCCCCCGGTGCACCGATTATGAAATCAAAAGATTTAGTATCATGGGAAATCTGCAATTATGTCTATGATACTTATGCAGACGGCGACAAACAGAATCTTGTCGGAACAGAACATGACTATGCCCATGGCCAGTGGGCAGCTTCACTCCGGTATAAAGACGGCATGTTCTATGTATTTTTCGGCAGTTATGGCACAGGAAAATCCTATATCTATAAAACAGATGACATCGAACACGGCACATGGACAAGAAGCGAAATCAACGGCATGTATCATGATGCTTCCATGCTTCTGGACGATGACGGAAGAAACTATCTTGTCTACGGCGGCGGCGGTGAAATCAAGATTAAAGAATTAAATGCTGATATGACAGGTTTCCAGTCCGGCGGTGCAGAAAAAACATTGTTCAAAACTGGTCTGGACAATCTCGCCGGTGAGGGTTCTCATATTCAGAAAATAGGCGATTATTATTATGTATTTGTGATTGCATGGCCTTCCAATTCCGGCAGAATTGAATTATGTTACCGGAGCAAAGACCTTTTAGGCAATTACGAAGGCAAAACTGTACTGAATTCCGGTCTGGGCACTTATGGGAGCGGTGTCGCACAGGGTGGTATTGTAGATACTCCCAGCGGCGACTGGTATGGCTTGTTATTCCAAGACCACGGAAGTGTCGGCCGTATTCCGGTTTTAGTGCCTGTCAGCTGGCAGGATGGCTGGCCGATGATGAAAGCCCCGACTGCTCTGACAATAGACACTGATTATACCGGTGCTGCTCTTGCAAAAGATGATGATTTCAGCTATGCTTCTGATAATCTCATGCTTGAATGGCAGTGGAATCATAATCCGGACAATCAGGCATGGTCAGTCACAGAGCGTGAAGGCTGGCTCAGGCTGCATAATGCACATATTGCCAAAAGCATTCTCAATGCAAGAAATACACTGACAATGCGTACAGAAGGGCCTGCCTGCTCATCTGCTGTCCGTCTGGATACTTCCAACATGAAAGCCGGAGATTACGCCGGATTATCTGCTTTCCAGTTCAATTACGGGAATGTCGGTGTCCGTGTAGATGATAATAACAATAAATATATCTATATGGCCAAAAATGCAGTCTATGGCGGAAATAACGCACAGGTCACTGACAGTTATGATAAAATAATCGAAGAAGTGCCGCTTTCCGGAGATACTGTATATCTGAAAATAAATTTCAATTTCAATACAGTAGACGGCGATTTCAATGTTTCTAATAATATTGACAAGGCAGATTTCTATTATTCTCTCGATGGCTCTGAATGGACAAAAATCGGCGATACCCTCAGTATGACCTATGATTTGAAACTCTTTACCGGCTATCGCAGCGGTATTTACAGCTATCCGACAAAAACAACAGGCGGTTATGCAGATATTGATTTCTTTGATTATGAACGCAGTAACTGGAATTATTCTGATAATTCAGAAGCCACAAAGAAAAATCTGTATACGATTGAAGCTGATGCCGATGGCTATTATTTCCATGATATGTTTGAAAATTCAGAAAACAGCTGGACAGGCAGAGGCTCTGCAAAAGTTGTTTCCAGCGGAGAGGCATTCTATCAGGGCAGCAGTGCATTATTCTGTTCTGAGCGTAAATCTGCTTGGAACGGTGCAGCAAAAGTGCTTAACAATGCATTTGTTCCCGGCCAAAGCTATAGCTTCTCTGTAAATGTCATGTATCCGGAAGGCGATGAAACAGATACGTTCCATCTGACACTGCAATATGACGGTGCAGACGGTCAGGCACATTATGATAAAGTTGCTACCGGAGCAGCCGGCAGGGGAGAATGGGTACAGCTTGCCAATACTGATTTCACAATTCCGGAAGGTGCAAAAAATCTGGTTCTCTATGTAGAAACAGATAACAGTACAAATAATTTCTATCTTGATGATGCAGTTGGTGCAGTCGCTGGGACAGAAATCAGCGGTGCAGGCAAGAGCAGTGTACGTGCTGTGATACAGGGTGATGTCAACGGGGACGGTGTGATTAATATTTATGACTGGATTCTGGCCAAAAGGGGTATGCTTTACGGTTTCAGCAATTCTTCTGATGAAAAAAGTGCAGATATTAACGGCAACGGAAAAGCCGAAGTTTCTGATTTGCTTTATATTCAGAAATATCTGAAAAAAGAAATCCAGCATTTCCCGAAAGCCTCTGCTCCGGAAGACCCTGAACCCACACCAAGCAAATTTAATTATAATCCAGCTGTACAGTTCCATGAAGCTCCGGGAGAGTATCTGAATCCGTGTTCACAGGCTGGTAAAATTACAAAAGAAACTTATACAGGTATCAGAGGCACAAAGAGTCTGAATGTCTACACACCTTATAATTATGACCCGTCTAAGAAATATAATATTTTCTATCTGATGCACGGCGGCGGAGAAAATGAAAATACAATTTTCAGCAATGATGTCAAATTAGGCAATATTCTTGACCATATGATTATGAACGGAGAACTTGAACCGCTGATTGTGGTCACACCTACTTTTAATGGTTCAGGCAGTGAAGCCGGCAATTTCTGGGATGAATTCCGTCAGAATGTTGTACCGTTTGTAGAAGGCAAATATTCTACTTATGCAAAAACCACTTCTTTAACAGATTTACAGGCTTCCAGAATGCATCGTGCCTATGGCGGTTTCTCAATGGGTGGCCTTTCTACATGGTGCGTGGCTGACCATGATATGGATTTGGTAGGCTATTTCATGCCGTTATCCGGTAATAACTGGGAAGGTATGAGCAAACTGACAAGCGAAATTGACAGCTTGGGCTTAAAGAAAAATCAGTATTTCATCTTCGCAGCAACAGGCAGCAAAGACATTGCTTATCCGAATATGAAACCGGAGATGGAAGATTTAAAAACAAAAACCAATCACTTTACTTATACTTCTGATTTCTCTCAGGGCAATCTTTACTGGCTGGTTGCAGATGAAAAAACACATTGGTGGGGCTTTGTCCGTCACTATGTTTATGATGCATTGCCATATTTCTTCCATGAGTCTTAAAAACATCTTTTCCCAAATATGTCACCAAAACCGGAGCGAGTTTGCTCCGGTTTTTATTTTTCAAAACTTAAACAAATTAAAGATAAAAAAACATTGACTTTTGTATAATTTTCTGGTAAAATAAAAGTAATAAACAGATACTCATTAAATAATATATGATAACGAAAGGAATATTATGGTAAATTTAAATGATTTCAGCCTTGGGTTGAGTATTGCCGGCTTTTTAGCCTGCCTCAGTAATCTGATTTTTTCAATCACAGGCAAACACCTGAAAAAGCCTCAGAATAAATTATATCTGCTTATGCTCGTCCTGCTTGCCATAAGTGCCGGATGCGGAACAGCTGCATATCTCTCAGAACCCCATAAATTATATTCTGATACGGCTTTTCATGTGCTGACAATTTCCAGATATGTTTATTTTCTGGCACATTCTCTGCTTCCGCCTCTTTTTTTCTGGTATATTTCATTTGTCGTAGGACGTTCGATTAACTGGAATCCCAGAAGTATGCAGCATCAATCTGAAAAAAAGTTTCTGTTCCATAATTTTTCTGTTCTGGCAGTAGCGGCGATGGAACTGCTGATTATCTGCAATCCGCTGCTGCACTGGACATGGACTTTTGACGAAAGCCGTGATTTTCAGAGAGAAAACGGAGAAATGCTGATTTATATACAGGCCGCTTTCTGGCTGACGGCTGCGATTATTCTCCTCACACATTCATGGAATATTCTTTCCCCGAACCGGAAACATGCACTTGCTGTCTGCTATGCTCTTGTATTATTCGGTATTCTGATTCAGCTTTTCTTTCCTGAAATTTATATCGAAGTCCTGATGGAAGCTTTAGGCTTTTCAGGTGTGCTGCTGTTTGTAGAAAATGAAGACGACCGTCTGGATGTGGAGCTGGATATTTATAACCCTGTTGCATTTTCACAGGATATTTCCGCTGTTCTGAAAAATCATATTCCGGTAAAAATTCTGCTGATTCGGGATATTAAATTTAACAGAACCGCCAATTCTGTACTTCTTGAAAAAAAAGAAAAAAGAAAACTGCTCCGGATAGTAGCCGATTATCTGAGCACAAAAGTAAAAAAATATTATATCTATACTGTCGGACACGGGATTCTTGCAATAACGTTTTATCAGCAAGAGGAAGAAACCGTGAACCAGACAGCAAATGAAATTGCAGACCGGTTTTCACAGCCTTGGGCTCTGGGAAATATGCATATTTTCCTGAAAGCTTCTGTCATGCTGATTGCTGTGCCGGAACGTGCTGGTTCTGTTGCAGATGTTCTTTATATTGCAGAATGCCCCGTTCCGGAAAAATTCTGGAAACCTGTCATGCAGGGAGAAGATTTAAACTGGATGATTCGCTGTTCTGCGGTAGAATCCGCTGTCGCCAAAGGACTGGAAGAAAACAGTTTTGAGGTATATTATCAGCCGACTTATGATATTCATAAAAATCTTTATGGTGCAGAAGCATTGCTCCGGATGCATGATAAAAATATAGGGAATATCTATCCGGATGAATTTATTCCTGTTGCTGAAAAACTGGGCATTATCGATGAAATAGATGATTTTGTACTGAAACAGGTATGCAGGCTGTTTGCTGAAAAGATGCCTCAAAAATACGGTGTGAGCCATATCAATGTCAATCTTTCTGTTCTTGAAGGCATGAAAGACGGTTTT
>CADBOP010000171.1 GCA_902796255.1 uncultured Ruminococcus sp. | reverse complement strand
GTTTCTTCTTCTGCACCGGCAGAAAGCGAAGGCAACATTGTACTGACAGCAAGAGCACATAAAAATCCTATTATTTTTTTTCTTTTCATAAAAATCCCTCTATTTATTTTTTATATTTTTCTCTGTTTAGTGATTCTATCACTTGTTTTTATATTATAGCACAATTTTATATATTTGTCAAATGGAGACGGTTCATTGACGATTCAGCTTCAGGATAAAAATAACCAGATTTTATATCCCCCCTTGACAGATAAATTTAAAAGTTGTATAATTATATATAACTATATGATGAAAACTGACTTTATAAAAACATTCACCAGTTCATCATGAAAGGTTTCTATAAATTATGAAAAAAAAACGTTACCCAAATGTTCTCCGAAGATTAGGCATTGCAAGCCTGATTGTCACAATAATATTTATCATTGCATGGTTTGTCAGTTTGACTGTCAGTGCCGGAAAACTGGATATCTATCTGCCGGAAGGAAATAATGCTGCCGATTTCAAACCGGAAAGCGATATTATTACAGTTACTGCTGACCCTTCCGACAGCAGGCATATGATAATCACTGGAAAAACTGCTGGTAAAGTTTATATCGTTAATACCGCAGAATCAAATGAACTAAATTTTAATGCCTTTGAATATGTGCAGATATTCCCTAATGGTGTCATACAGGATATGAGTAACGGAAATTTCTCCGGCTATCGTTTGCATATTATGCTGGTACAGATGTATCTGCTGATAATTACCATCTTAATCGGGGCTTCTTTCCTGATTCGATGTAAAAAAGAACTGTTTTCCTATAATACACTGTATTTCGGCGGGTTGACGTTATTCCTGACAGGTGTTTCAGGCATCATGATACTATCTGTAATTAAAGCATTAAGCAGCTATGGATATGCTATGATAAATCTTTATTCTGGTATTGCCAATGCGGGTTCTTTTTTCATGATGCTGAGCAGTCCGTTCATGATAATATTTTCCATATCCCTCACAATCAGCAATATCATGCTGATGAAACATGAAGGAAAACGCTTTTCCAATCTGCTTGGATTAATTATGAGCGGCATGATTATCGGCGGATATATTTTATATTTTATCATATCCAGATATCTGTCCGGAAGTGAAATGCAAGTCCGGCTGATGCAGACAGCTATTAGTATTTATACAACAAGCTTTGTATATTTTGAATCAATTCTGCTTAGTGCGATGATTTGCGGACTGATTGCTGCAAAACGAAAACCGGCTTATCACAAGACACATGTGGTGATTCTGGGCTGTGCAATTGCTGCGGACGGCACTCCCCTTCCCCTGTTAAGAGGCAGAATTGACCGTGCTGTTGCATTCGCAAAAGAACAGAAGAAAAAAACCGGAAAACAAATTATATTTGTTCCCTCTGGCGGAAAAGGTTCTGACGAAGTGATTTCAGAAGCCGAATCTATGAAAAATTATCTTCTGGCACAGGGAATCCCTGAGAAGCAGATTATCATGGAAAACCAATCTGTCAACACACAGGAGAATATGCGGTTTTCACTGCAAAAAATCAAAGCAGACTGCAAACATCCGCATATTATCTTTTCTACATCCAATTATCATGTGCTGAGAAGTGGCATTATCTCCAGAAATGAGGGACTCCATGCAGAGGGTATCGGCTGCCAGACAAAATGGTATTTCTGGCCGAATGCCTTTATTCGTGAATTTGTCGGCCTGCTTGCGAGCAAATGGCGGCAGCATGTTTTGTGGATGGCTGCTTTTATTGCTGTATTTATTGTATTAAACATGGTAGTCCCGATGTAATTAATTAAGGAGGAAAAATATGAAAACAGATGTTATCACTATCTACAGTGATATGAACGGAAGAACAGAAGCCATGCAGGAAGCCGAACGCTTTGCAGCATATAACGGCCTGACCGGCAAAAAAGCTATGCATATCCGGCTTCTGACAGAAGAAACCATCAGCATGGTTCATGAAATTGTGAGCGGATTTCGGGGAGATTTCTGGCTCGAAGCAGAAAAAAATGAAAAAGAATTACTTTGCCGGATTTGTGTTTCTGCTGAGGTAGAAGTTAACGAAAATCAGGAAGCAGAACTGCTTGGAATTTCTACATCCGGAAAGAATGAAGAAGCAAAAGGAATCCTTGGCAAAATCCGGCAGCTGCTCCGCTGGAGTCTTCAGCAGAGTGATACAGAAGCAGCTGCTCAAAATGTGACTGGTGATATATGGTACAGAATGGGGGAAACACATGATGAACCCTACTGGTCACTTCAGCAGTATCGTCAGAATCTTCCGGAAAAAGATGCCGAAAAATGGGATGAACTGGAAAAATCTATTATTGCCCGTCTGGCAGATGAAGTGAAAATTGGTATCCGCACCGGAAAAGCAGAAGTGATTATTGAGAAAAAGTTTCCTGTTATCACATATTAATAATAATTATTATAAAATAATAATTGAAAAACAAGAGTATCTTCCGGCAGATACTCTTGTTTTTATGCTCGGTTTAATATTTAAATCTGTATATTCTGTATAATCAATCATGCAATAAATTGTTTATTTTTTGCAATTGACAAATATTCTCTTTTGTGCTAATATAAATATAGAAATAATATTTTTTGATTAAAATTTTAAACAAATTAAACGGGGGAATACAATTATGAAAAAGAAAAGAGTTCGTGCGGCCGCATTATCCGGCCTGATGTGCCTTTCCTTGTATACTGGCCTGAACTTTGCACCAGTGATGACCGTACAGGCTGCTGCAAGTCCTGTCGTAGAATATCTTGACAGAGGTATCAATGCAGTCGGAACAGGTTCAGGAATGCTGGTCAGCTGGCGGTTTCTTGCCTCTGACCCTGATAATGCGGTATTCAAGCTTTATCGGGATAATACGCTGATTTATACCAGTACGGAAAAAACAAACGGTGCTACCTGTTTTCTGGATAAAAGCGGTTCTGCCAGTTCCAGTTATAAAGTAGAATGCTATGACGGAACTAAATTAATTTCCAGCGATATGTGCAAGCTCAAATCCAGTACAGCTTATTATGATATTAAACTCGACCGTCCGGGGTCTATCTATACGCCGAATGATATGTCTGTCGGAGATGTGGACGGTGACGGCGTGTATGAATTATTCGTCAAATGGGACCCGAATAATTCCAAAGATAATTCCCAGAAAGGCAAAACAGATAAAGTATATATTGACTGCTATAAATTAGACGGAACAAAACTCTGGAGAATTGACCTTGGTGTGAATATCCGTGCCGGAGCACATTATACACAGTTTTTCGTTGCCGATTTCGACCTTGACGGCAAAGCAGAAATGACCTGCAAAACCGCTGACGGCACAACTGACGGCACAGGGAAAGTAATCGGCGATGCTTCTAAAGATTATCGCAATTCTGATGGCTATGTCCTGAGCGGTCCGGAATATTATACCCTTTTTGATGGTGCAACCGGTGCAGCTCTGGATACTGTGAATTATGAACCAGCCAGAGGTACAGTCAGTGCATGGGGCGACAAGTATGGCAACCGTGTGGACAGATTCTGGGGTACAACTGCCTATTTGGATGGTGTGCATCCCTGCGTTGTCACCGGCCGTGGCTATTATACCAGATTAACTGCTACTGCCTATACAGTAGAAAACAAGAAATTAAAAAAGCTCTGGACTTATGATTCCGGAAATTCCAATTCTTCCACAAATGCCTATGGTGACGGCAATCATAACTCTATGGCTGCTGATGTGGACGGAGACGGCAAACAGGAAATTATCACCGGCCCTGCTATTATTGATGATAACGGAACACTCTATTATTCTACCAAACAGGGACATGGCGATGCAATGCATGTCGGTGACCTTGACCCTTCTAACACTGGTATTGAAGTCTGGATTTGCCATGAAGAAAAAAAATCCGGTTATGGTGTAACACTTTACGATGCCGACCAGAAAAAAATTATTTTCCATAATAACGGTGCTGGCGATACAGGCCGCTGCTGTGGTGATAATGTCTGGGCAGGCAACCCCGGAGCAGAACTCTGGGGCAATAAAGAATCTGATAATTCTATGCCTGTCAAGGACGTGAAAGGCAATACTCTCAACTGCCGCAGGCCGGCGATTAATTTCCTCACCTACTGGGACGGTGATTTGGAACGTGAAATTCTGGACGGCTATACCGATTCTCCGGCAACTATCAGCAAGATGACAGGAGAGGCCGGAAAGACCACTATCACAAATCTGCTTGTGACAGATGGGTTCTATACCTGTAATACTACCAAAGGCACACCCTGCCTTTCTGCTGACATCTTCGGCGACTGGCGTGAAGAATTAATTGTCCGTAAAGCCAGTGGTGATGCTGTCAGAATTTATTGTACAGATTATGATACTGATTACAGAATCCAGTGTCTGATGCATGACCCGCAATATAGAACGCAGGTTTCTGCACAGAATACAGCCTATAATCAGCCGCCGCATACCAGCTTTTATCTTGGCTCTGACCAGCCGCTTCCCTCCCGTCCGAAATGCACTGTCAACGGAAATGGAGCTGTTCCGGCCGGAAAAACAGGAGCAGTAATAGATACTGCTCATAAATACAAAATTCAGAATGTTAACAGCGGCCTGTATATGGCTGTTGATACAGCGAATAATAATGTTGTCCAGAAAGCAGACGGCATGACAGGCTGGACTCTGGAAGATGCCGGAAATGGTTATTATCGCCTTTATAGTGAAACTTCTGACGGAAAGACATATCTGCTTGATTTGGACTATGGCAAAACAGATAACGGAACAAATATTCAGCTTTATACAGACACACAGGCAGATGCACAGTTATTCAAGTTTGTCGATAACGGTGACGGAAGCTATACTATCTGTACGAAATCTACAAATGATGAAAGCTGTATCGGTGTAACAGCAGCTTCTAAAGATGCAGATGCCAATATTATCCAGTGGTCTTGTAACGACAGCAACGACCAGAAATGGAAACTGTCTGTCAAGATTGACCCTGTAGACGGCAATCTGATTAAAAATCTGCTTGTAAAAGATACAGATAATTATTTAAGCTGGAAGCTGGACAGCAGTCTTATCACAAACGATACTGTCTTTGGTGACAGAGATTTCACTTATACCAGCCTGCCTTCTGAATTACAAGGTGCAGAATATATTCTGACAGCCTGCAATTCTAAAAATTATGATGCCGAATTGGCTTCTTTCACTGCCGGAGAAAACCTGACTGTCTATATTGCTTTAGATTCTCGTCAGGAAGCCGTTCCGGCATGGCTCAGTGATTATACTAAAACAAATCTGACAGCTCAGAGTTCTAATGATGTGACTTTCAATTTCTATACAAAGCAGTTCCAAAAAGGCGATACTGTTACACTTGGTACAAACGGCGGTGCTTACAATCTCGTGAATTATACTGCCATGGTGAAGCCTTCGGCAATTTCCGGAAATGCTTATGTTAAGAATCTCCGGATTGATGACTGTGAAAATTTCTATGACTGGAAACTGGAAGAAAATACCATAACCGGAAGCCCTGTTTACGGCGACCGTGAAGTTACATTCACACAGCTTCCGGCAGAATTACAGAATACAGCAGCTGTCCGCACAGCCTGCGATTCCAAGAATCTGGATGCACAGCTTGCCAGCTTTACGGCCGGAACAGATGAAACTGTCTATGTTCTGCTTGACAGCCGTGTTACTGCTGTTCCTGCATGGCTGAACAGCTATACCAAAACCGGCCTGACAGCAGTCAGCTCTAATGACGTTACTTTCACAGTCTATTCCAGAACTGTTTCTCAGGGAGATACTGTAGAGCTTGGCACAAACGGACAAATTTCAGGCTGTGTCAATTATACAGTTCTGCTGAAAGCCTCCGGTGCTGCTTCTGTTCTTCTTGGAGATGTCAATGCAGATGGCAAAACCGATATTGCAGATATTATCATGATGCAGAAATATCTGCACGGAAATGGTCATCTGACAAACTGGCAGAACGGTGATATTTGTCAGGATAATAAAATCAATATTTTTGATTTGATTGCTCTGAAAAAAATGCTTCTGAAATAAAAAATATAAGCACCATTTTCTCTGGGAAATGGTGCTTTAATTTTAATCAGAAATTTTATGTTGTTCCGGAATGGTAAATTCTCTCATAGCCTCACTGATTTTGTCACGGGATTTCATAAATGCAGAAACTACAATCGGGTCAAAATGTGTTCCGCTTTCTTTCTGAATAATCTCATAGGCTTCCTCAAGGCTCATAGAACCCTTATAGCATCTCTGGGAAACAATGGCATCAAACACATCAGCAACGGCCATAATTCTGGCACTCAGCGGAATATTATGTTCTGCAATTCCCTGTGGATAGCCGTTTCCGTTCCACCATTCATGATGACCATAAGCCATTTCTACAGCAATGTCCAGATAACTGAAATGGCCGAGTGATTTT
>CADBOP010000170.1 GCA_902796255.1 uncultured Ruminococcus sp. | reverse complement strand
ATGACAAAATCTGATTTGACATATCTCCCTGTTATAGCAAGAACACCCGACTTTTTCAAGTCGGGTGATTCTGTATCTTTAAAATTATCAGGAAAGAAGGGATTTTCATGCAGGGATATATTCATTCCACAGATTCGTTCGGAACAGTAGACGGGCCGGGGGTCAGATTTGTCATATTTTTTCAGGGCTGTCCGATGCGGTGTTTATATTGTCATAATCCGGACACATGGGAGACCGGAGCAGGCACGCTCATGACAGCTGAAGAACTGATTCAGGCTTATGAACACAACAGAGCATTCTACCAAAACGGCGGAATCACAGCCACCGGCGGAGAACCTATGTTGCAGATGGAATTTTTAACAGAATTATTCACACTTGCGAAGCAGAAAAAAATTCATACCTGTCTGGATACTTCCGGAATCTGTTTTCATCCGGTCTGTCCCGAAAAATATGACAAGCTTCTGGAAGTCACAGATTTGGTAATGCTGGATATCAAGCATATTGATGACGAACAGCATAAAAAATTAACAGGGCATTCCAATCAGAATATTTTAGCATTTGCTGAATATCTGAGCGAGAAAAATATTCCTGTCTGGATTCGTCATGTGATTGTGCCGGACTGGACGGACAGCAAAGAAGAACAGACAAGATTAGGGTATTTCATCGGCGGTCTGAAAACGCTCAAAGCTCTCGACGTTCTGCCCTATCACGATATGGGAAAAACAAAATATCATGAACTCGGCATTCCTTATCCGCTGGAAGAGGTTAAGCCTGTAGATAAGGAAACCGCTGTGCAGGCTCGTGAACAGATTATCAAAGGCATCAAGCAACGGCTGAGAGAAAATCTCAAGAGGCAGAACCATGATTAAAATACAGTTTCAGCAAAAAAATCATGAATTTCTGAATATTGAAAAAATTCTGAATCTTCAATCCGAAATTGATGATTATCTTGTCAGTCAGATTGCCGGACTGGAATTTGAAGCCTCTGACAATGAAGCCGATTTGGACGACAATCTGATTCTATACTTCAGCGGTCAGAACGAAACGGAACTTTGTCATCAAATAACAGCTTTGCTCTGTAACAGGATACAGGCTGACAGCAATCTTACATTTGCTGTCAGTCTTGTATCTGATTTCTGATATGAAAAAATCAAAAACGCTCCCCTTAACGGAGAGCGTTTGACCATGAGAACATAAACAATGAGAACGGCGGTATTCTATTAAGAAGTACTGCCGTTCTGATTTTCACTTCACTTTTTGAATATCACCGTTATCCGCATAAATCCAGTATTCTGCAATTACATCTCCTCCGCCAAGTTCCTTAGCATCATTTTCTTCGCCTGAAATATATTCATGTATTGTTGCGTCTACAAATCCTCCCCAATAGTTAATACATACAGTCTGATTATTAGAAAAATTAATCAAATAATGAATTTCAGAATCATCTGAAAAATATTTGTTATAATAAGAAAGTGCGTATTCCTGAATTTCTATATTGTCAGATGTTTCCGCCAATCGCCAGTTACCAGTAACATCATTATTGACATTACCCTTAAAATCAATATTCACATCATCAATATTTTTATCGCTGATTCCGTCCATACCGTCTCTATGAGGTATTTGTTCTTCTGTTTCTGCTTCGGTAGTTTCTTCTTGCGTTTCTGATTCTGTAGTATTTTCTTCTGTTTCTGACTCTGTAGTTTCTTCTTCTGTGGTAATTGCTTCTGTTATTGTTTCAGTAGTTGCTTGTGTCTGTGTTTCGGCAACACTTACCGAATTCTCAGTACTGCTTTCCGATTCAGCAGAATTTCCGCAGGCTGACAGAGAAATGCAGGTACTCAATACAAGCAGGAATGAAAAAATTTTTTTCTGATTCTTCATAGTATCACCTTTTATTTACGAAATTAGGCTTTCTTCAAACCACATACTATTATAGCATAAACATTTGAAAAAGTCAACTGTTTTTGTACCTAAAAATAACATATTTTGTGTTTCTGTATGGTAAACTGTTACATAAGCGGAGGTATTAAAATGGTTAATTTCGGAATAAAACTCAGAGAACTCAGAAAAAATGCAGGCTACACTCAAAAACAGCTTGCCGAAAAAATATGGGTTACTAAAACGACTATCAGTTATTATGAACAGTCTGAACGAACTCCATCACCAGAAATTCTTGTGAAATTAGCCAGTGCATTTCATGTTTCGACAGACTATCTGCTTGGTCTGGAAGAACATAGAAAATATCTTGATGTCACAGATTTATCAGAAGATGATATTGCTTTGCTTCAGCATACGATTGATACGCTTAGAAAAAAGAGCCAAAATTCAGAATAACATGAATAAAAAACGCTCCCCTTAACGGAGAGCGTTTTTATTAATATAAATTAAAGATTGAACATGATGTTATTCAGGATGCTTTCGAGTTTTTCCTGACTTCCGCTTGTAAGAGAAGATGTCACTTCACCTTTTTCGAGAGCGTATTTTTCAAGGTCTTCAAGAGTAGCCTTGCCGCTGATGATGTCTGCACCGATGCCGGAATTCCAGCTTGCATATCTGTCAGCCACGAAATTATCAATTCTGCCGTCAGAAATCATCTTGTCAGCAATTCGCAGACCGAGTGCAAAAGTATCCATACCAGCAATATAAGAATAGAAAATATCTTCCGGAGTGAAAGAGCCTCTTCTTGCCTTGGAGTCGAAGTTCAGGCCACCGTTTGTGAAGCCGCCTGCTTTCAGAACTTCATACATGCAAAGAGCCGCATCATAGATATTTGTCGGGAACTGGTCAGTATCCCAGCCGAGCAGTGTATCACCCTGATTGGCATCGATAGAACCGAACATGCCGTTGACTCTTGCTACTCTCAATTCATGCTGGAAAGTATGCTGAGCCAGCGTTGCATGGTTTGCTTCAATATTAAGCTTGAAATCATTCTGAAGATTATATTTATTCAGGAAGCCGATAACGGTAGCAGAATCGAAATCATACTGATGTTTTGTCGGTTCTTTCGGCTTGGGTTCTACATAGAAATCACCCTTGAAACCGATTTTTCTGCCATAATCTTTTGCCATAGTCATCAGGCGAGCCATATTATCAAGTTCAAGCCCCATGTTGGTATTGAGCAGAGTTTCATACCCTTCACGGCCGCCCCAGAATACATAGCCGTTACCGCCAAGCTTGACAGTGGCTTCGATAGCTTTCTTAATCTGTGCAGCAGCATAAGCGAAAACATCAGCACTCGGAGAAGTACCAGCACCATGCATATATCTCGGATGGTCAAAGCATTTTGCTGTGCCCCAGAGAAGTTTTTTAGAAGGGTCATCTTTCTGACGTGCAGCAATATAATCAGTCACTTTATCTAATTTTTCATTTGTTTCTTTCAGAGAGCCATATTCAGGAGACAAATCTCTGTCATGGAAGCAATAGTATTCAATAGAGAGCTTGTCCATAATCTCAAAAGCAGCATCTACTTTAGCGATAGCTCTTGCATCAGGGTCAGACTGTCCCCATGTTTTGTCTGCTGTACCCACACCGAACATATCTGTGCCGTCACCGCCCATGGTATGCCACCAAGAAAGAGCAAATTTCAGCTGTTCTTTCATGGGCTTACCAGCAACGACTTCATCAGGATTATAGTATTTGAATGCTAACGGATTATCTGAGCCCTTGCCCTCATAGGGGATTTTCTTAATGTTTTTGAAAAATTCATTCATACAATTATTCCTCCAAAATTAATTAAATATATATTCATTTTATCACAGATTTTTCTAAATGTCAAGGAAATTTCCGTAAAAAAATATACAAATCTGATAATTTCAGCATATGTTTTCAATATAAAAACGGGTTCGTGTGGAAACGAACCCGTTTTTTGATTATTACAGCAATGTAATTTCCTGTTTGGAAATATCGAAATATTGTTCCAGAACAGCGATATAATACCGGAATACGACTTTGCCGTTATAATACATCACATCGCCCTGTTCGGGAATGCCCAGTACAGCCAGCTCATCGTCTGTAAAATCAGCAAGCTTTACTGTTTTGAAATTATCAACCGTAATTCCCAGTGCTTTTTTCTGCTTGTCCGTCATCTGGTCAAGCATCAGTTCCGTTTTACTGGTATCCAGAACTTCCTGTTCCCTTGCTCCAAGGGCAATCACTGTCTTATGGTAATCTTCCTGTTTCATCGGAATGACATCACCGTTATTGAATGTCACCTGATAAGCATCTCTGCCGAGCATGTCCATTTGTTTATCTGTCAGTGTTACTTCTACATTTTCGGAAATAGCTTCAATTTCTTCTGTAATTTCCTGCCGTGTTTTGGTTTCCCATGTAATTTCTATTTCTTCGGGGTCTCTGAGAGGACGTTCGATAACGACATCATGTGACAGACCTCTGATTTTAAACCAGAACAAATGATAATAGACTTTGTCCATGGTATTGCTTTCCATTGTGACTTTTGTGCTGCCGTTAGAACTGTCTGTTGTATTATAGATTTCATATCTGTAAAGTCCGGATGGTGAAGAGCCTTCTTTCACGAGTGTAGTCACAGTAGCCGGAGCAAACAACGAAGTGACTAAAAAATATATCAGTGAACCGAGTAAGTAAATCAATAAAAAGATTGTACCCCAGACGGTTTTGGCTGTTTCTCCCAGCCCTGACAAAAAGAAAATAATTACAGAAACTGCCAGCAGCGGTGCAACTACCCACCATTGTCCGAAATATATCATCACCGGAAAAACCATTACCGGCAGCATAATCAGGCTGCTGATTTTGGTTAAAAACTGTTTTCTGGTATACAGCATCACCGCCAGTGCCATTACAGAAATGCCCGTGACAATCATACAAGCTTTGGGAACATCCATTAATTCTAATTTATAAAAAATAGAATGATAAGCAAAAAATACAACAATTGCACAGTACAAGCCACTTAACAGAGACAAAATCCTCTTGACCCATATAATATAATCCGGCTTAGTTGTTTCCTTTTCCCGTGGTGCAGTATGTTTGTGACGTACCGCTGAAGTATTACTCATAATTCAGATTATCCTTTCTTTCTTGATATTTTTGAGAAAAATAAACATGTACTTAGTTATTATACCATTTTTATTCAGAAATGGCAAGTAGTTTCTGAAAAATATTTTTAATTTTTTTTAAAAAAACTCTTGACAAATGACTGAAACTATGCTATACTGAACTTAGTTTTAATCAAGAAAATCCTGTGAGCAGAAGTAAGTAACTTCCTGATACAGTATGCAGAGAGCCGCTACTTGGTGAAAATGCGGTATACATGCCTTGAAGTGAATGGGTCTGTGAGGAGCAAGGGAGAATTTTTTCAGTATCTTTTGCCGTGTGCCTTACGTTATCAAGGCAGGATATGTTAGTATCCGGAAAGAGGGATAATTTATAGCATTATAAAATTATCTGAATTTGGGTGGCACAACGGTCAATCGTCCCATAGTATGGGAAGATTGGCTTTTTTTATGCAGTTTTTCTGATTAAAATATTTTATTATTACAAGGAGGAATTATCCATGCTGTTTCCATCATTGGAAGAAGTCAGAACATTAGCTGAAACTTATACAGCAATTCCCGTCTTTTTCACATTTCCGGCCGACCACAGAACACCAATCAGTATTTATACCGCTTTGTCTGAAGGCGAAGAAAACGCTTTCTTACTGGAGAGTGTCAGCAACGGTGCTCAATGGGACAGATATTCTTTTATTGGTTTCCATCCGAGTCAGGAAATCCGTACACATGGTGCACAGATGCACAGAACGTTTAAAGGCGTGAGCGAAACTGTTACAGAAGAAAAGCCTTTTGAAACATTACAGAAAATTCTGGATGCCAGAACCTCCCCCAAATTTGAGGAACTCCCCTATTTTACAGGCGGCCTGATTGGCTATTTCGCTTATGATGCTGTCAGATACACAGAAAAGAAACTTGTCAATATTCCTGAAGATGATATTCAAATGCCGGATATTCATCTGTTCGGCTATGACGAACTGGTAGCCTATGACCATCTGAACAGCAATGCTCTTGTAATGATTAATTTAGATGCTTCCGGCAATCTGGAAGAGCAATATAAAAAAGCAGAACTCCGTGCTGCGGAAATTGCTGCAAAAATTGATAACTATCACTGCCGTGGGCAGTTCCGTGATGATGAACCGGCTGTCCGTGTCGGTTCTAATGTGACAGAACAGGAATATATTTCCATTGTCAATCAGGCAAAAGAAAAAATCTATGCTGGTGATATTTTTCAGGTCGTTCTTTCCCAGCGGTTTGAAATTGAAAATCCGCCTTCCAGTTTTGAAGTCTATCGCCGTCTGAGAGCTACTAACCCCTCACCATATTTATATTATTTCAAAACAAAAGACTACGAAATTGCCGGTGCTTCTCCGGAATTATTAGTCAAAGTCACAGACGGGACTGTTTCTACCAAACCCATCGCCGGCACTCGTCCCAGAGGGAAAACCCATCAGGAAGACAAAGCCCTTGAAACCTCACTCCTTGCAGATGAAAAAGAAAAAGCAGAACATACTATGCTTGTCGATTTAGGCCGGAATGACCTTGGAAAAGTCTGTGAATACGGTTCTGTAGAAGTAACTGATTTCATGTATGTCGAACGCTATTCCAAAGTCATGCATTTAGTTTCTGATGTCAAAGGCAAGCTCCGGCAGGACTGCAAGCCGATGGATGCTTTGCAGGCTGTTCTTCCTGCCGGTACACTTTCCGGAGCACCCAAAGTCAGGGCTATGGAAATCATTGATGAGCTTGAAAACAAAAAACGTGGCCTTTACGGCGGAACTGTAGGCTATTTCGGCTATAACGGCGATATGAATACCTGCATTGCCATCAGAACCGTTCTGTTCCGTGACGGGAAAGCCTATGTACAGGCCGGAGCCGGCATTGTTGCTGATTCTGACCCCGAAAAAGAATTTGCTGAAACCACTCATAAAGCAAAAGCTATGCTTAATGCCATCAAGGAGGCGAGACAATCATGATTTTAGTCATTGACAATTACGATTCTTTTACTTATAATCTCTGCCAGTATCTCGGTGAAATGTACCCGAATATTCTGGTAAAGCGCAATGATGAAATCACTCTTGATGAAATCAGTGCTTTACAGCCGGAAGCAATTCTGATTTCTCCCGGCCCCGGCTATCCGGATTCTGCCGGAATCTCTGTTGATGCTGTCCGGACTTTTTCCGGAAAAATCCCGATTTTAGGCATTTGTTTAGGTCATCAGTCAATCGTACAGGCTTTCGGCGGAAACATTATCCCCGCCCATCAGCTCATGCACGGAAAATCCAGCAAAATCCGCTTTGAAGAAAAACATCCCCTGTTCCGTCATGTTCCTATGCCTTTCCTTGCCGGACGCTATCACTCTCTGATTGCAGATGAAACCACCCTCCCTGACTCCCTGCGTGTCATCGCTCTGGATGAGAACGGGCAAGTTATGGCTATTTCCCATAACGAACACCAGACCTATGGCCTGCAATTCCACCCTGAATCTGTCCTGACTGCTGACGGCAAACAGATTCTTCGTAATTTTCTGATAATCGCCGGACTGCTAAAAGCAGAACCGGAGCAGAAAAAAATCAATCTCAAGCCCTATTACAGCAAGCTTATGCAAAAGCAGAACCTCACTATGCAGGAAGCAGAAGACTGCATGGATATGCTTATGAGTGGTCAGGCAACCCAGCTCCAGATTACTGCTGTACTGACTGCACTTGCTACCAAGGGCGAAACACCGGACGAAATTGCCGGATTTGCCAAGGGCATGAGAGCCAAAGCCAGCCTTGTACCAGATGAAACTGACAGTATTGATATTGTCGGTACAGGCGGTGACCAGTGTGCTTCTTTCAATATCTCGACTACATCTGCATTTGTTGCTTCTGCGGCTGGTGCAAAAGTTGCCAAGCACGGAAACAGAAGCGTTTCCAGCAAGAGCGGTGCAGCAGATGTTCTTGAAGCTCTTGGTGTGAAAATTGCTTCTAAGCCTGAACAGGCTAAAAAATGCCTTGAAACAACCCGTCTTTCTTTCCTGTTTGCCCAGAGCTATCATGCAAGTATGCGTTTTGTAGGCCCTGTCAGAGGTCAGCTCGGTGTCAGAACGGTATTCAATATTTTAGGCCCTCTGACCAATCCGGCTAAAGCAGATTATATCATTCTTGGAGTTTATGAAAAATCTCTTACTGAAATTATGGCAAGAGTACTTCAGCAAGTCGGCATCAAAAGAGCAATGGTAGTCTTCGGCAATGATGTCATGGACGAAATTTCTGTTTCTGATGCTACTACCGTGACGGAAGTCAGCGGCGAAGAACTGAAAACTTATGAAATCACTCCTGAAGAATTTGGATTGCACCGTTATGACAAATCAGAAATTGTCGGCGGTACACCTGCCGAAAATGCACAGATTACCCGTGGTATCTTAGAAGGCAGCATCACAGGTGCGAAACGGGATATTGTCCTGATGAATGCCGGAGCAGCTCTCTATATTTATGGTATTGCTGATACTCTTGCTGAGGGGATTCAGAAAGCTGCTGAAGCAATTGACAACGGCTCAGCTCTTGCCAAACTTGATGAATTTATCAAGTTCACAAATGAAATGGAGTAATCTCATGATTTTAGATGACATCTGCAAACAGAGAGAAATTCAGCTGCAAACTGAAAAAAACCGTATCTCCCCTGCCGGAATGCGGCATCTTGCGGAACAAGCCCCGCAAAGAGCAAGTTTTATCAAAGCACTGGAAAAATCAGGATTGTCCTGTATCTGTGAAGTCAAGAAAGCTTCTCCCTCAAAAGGTTTAATCCGGCCGGATTTTCATCCTGTAGAATTAGCAAAAGAATACGAATCCGCCGGAGCGGACTGTATTTCCTGTCTGACTGAAGAACATTATTTTCAGGGCAGCAGTGCATATTTAAAAGCTATCACAGATTCCGTGACGCTTCCTGTTTTAAGAAAAGATTTTATCATAGACGAATATCAGATTTATGAAGCAAAATATCTCGGAGCTTCTGCCGTACTGCTCATTGCTGCGGTTCTGGAATATGCCAGATTAAAAAGCTATTTTGATTTAGCCCATGCATTAGGCCTCGACTGTCTGATTGAAATTCATACTCCCGAAGAAGCAGAAACAGTTCAGAAACTCCAGCCGAAACTGCTCGGTGTAAATAACCGGAATCTCAAAACATTTGCAGTCAATCTGCAAACCACGGCAGAACTTTCTTCTTTCCGGCAGGCCGGTCAGATTTTCGTATCAGAAAGCGGTATCAAAACGAATCAGGATATGAAAACCGTTCAGAACAACGGTGCAGATGCTGTCTTAATTGGCGAAACCCTCATGAGAAGTGACAACATTACTGAAACACTTCATCAGCTCAGAAAGGGTACTGTATGAATACACTGATTAAAATCTGCGGTATCCGACGGCCGGAAGATGTCGAAATACTCAACCAGCACTTCCCGAATTATGCAGGCTTTATCTGTTCAAAGCCATTCTGGAGATATGTAGATTTTGAAACATTCCAGAAACTGATATTTCAACTGCGTAGAGATATTGGCAGAGTCGGTGTTTTTGTGAATCCCACTATCCAGGATATCTGGGATTATGCAAACTATCTTGACGTGATTCAGCTCCACGGCGAAGAAGATGCAGAATGTATCGAACAAATTCGGGAAAATTTTTCGTATGATATACAAATCTGGAAAGCCGTCCGCGTCCGCACTCCCGAAGATATTCAGAAAGCAGATAAACTCCCTGTTGACAAACTTGTCCTCGACAGCTTTTCGGCCGTCAGTCACGGCGGAACAGGAACGCTTGCCCCTTGGGACATTATCAAAAATAACAGACCTGAACACCCGTTTTTCCTTGCAGGAGGCATTTCAGCCGAAAATGTTCTCGAAGCTGTTGAAACAGTTCAGCCGTTCGGTATAGATGTTTCCAGCAGTGTAGAAACGGACAGACAGAAAGACATTGACAAAATCAGAGAAATTATACAAATTATCAGAAACTAAGAAAGAAGGATTTTATTTATGAGCAAAATCGGAAGATTCGGCGATTTCGGTGGTCAGTACGTTCCCGAAACCGTCATGAATGCAGTCTCTGAATTACAGGAGGCTTATGAAAAATACAGCAAAGACCCTGCATTTCTTAAAGAATTACAGGATTTGTATCATAACTATGCATTCCGCCCGTCTCTGCTGTACTATGCTGAGAAAATGACAAAAGACATAAACGGCCCTAAAATTTATATCAAGCGTGAAGATTTGAATCATACTGGTTCACATAAAATCAATAATGCTCTGGGGCAGGTGCTTTTAGCCAAGAAAATGGGGAAAAAGCGTGT
>CADBOP010000169.1 GCA_902796255.1 uncultured Ruminococcus sp. | reverse complement strand
GATGATGCGGCTGGATGATGATATTATAGACCGCCGGAACGCATTGTATAAACATGAAAATTATGTTAGCTATCACTATGAGCTGGCAGAATCTATTATCAGACAGAAGGCATTCAAAAAATTTTCTCAGGATGTGCTTGCTCTGCTGGGGCTTCGCTTCGGAGAAGCTTCCAGTTTTGAAGACGATTATCTGAATAAGAAAACAGAGGACTGAAGAAATAACTCAGGGGCTTGAAATGCCTTTCTGAAAGAATTTCTATCCAAACTTGCACAAAATTTATATTTAGTGTAACTTTGAATAGTATTCTCCCTCTTGACATTTTTCTGTCTTTGTGCTAAAATAAAAAAAGCGTAAGCGTTTTGAATCTAAACTAAAAATAATAAAGGAGATTTTTATCATGGCCCGTCCCCATCACAACCAAGATATGGATATTGATGTCCCCGTTGATGAAGAAATTGAAGAAGAATCTGAATCTGTTATTTCCAGAATTGCTCCGATTTTTTTAATCACATTTCTGATTATTGCAATTATTGCAGTTTTAGGTTTCGGCTTTGTAAACCTTGCAAAACGCAACCCCAGAAATAATATGGATTATATCCGTAACGAGTTAGAAACCACTTCTACTACTGCAATTCAAACCACGACAAAACAGCTGGATTTAGTCACAACTGCTCCGCATAAAAATATTGCTACTTCTACTACAGAAACAAGCATATTTATCTATGAATCAGATGATTCGGAAAACTATCGGTATACAACTTATTATAAAAAAACAACCGCTTCTGAAACAGAAACCGGCACAGATACTGATACAGATAACGATGAAGAAACAGATAAGTCTACTGCTTCGGAAACACGCCGTCCAGCAGATAAAACTACTACTGTAACAGAAGTGGTTACCCAGAAGGCAGAAGAAAAAACAACAAAAGCTCCTGCGGAAACTACTTCCAGAAAAACAGAACCTGTTCAGGTATATACAGAAGAACCTGAAACTGCTCCCCCTCCACCTACTTATATTGAACCAGATGACGAACCGGAGTATATAGAAACTGCTCCCCCTCCAGTGATAACCAGCCCGCCTGAACCGGATTATGAGCCGGAAGCTCCGGAAACTGCTCCCCCTCCGCCTGCATATGAATATGATGAGGATTGAACAAGCATGATTTATACAGAACAAACAAAAAAGGCTATGAAACTCTGTTTTGAGGCACATAAAGAACAAGTTGACAAGAGCGGTGTACCTTATGTGTTCCATCCGTTTCATCTGGCCGAACAGATGCAGACCGAAGAAACGGTCATTACTGCCCTTTTGCATGATGTGATTGAAGACACGGAATATACTCTCGGAGATTTGAGAAATATGGGTTTTTCTGAACAGGTTATTGAAGCTGTTTCCCTGCTGACACATGATGATGAGTCAGAATACATGCATTATATTATGAGAATCCGGCAGAATCCGGTTGCAAGAGTGGTCAAGCTTGCTGATTTACGACATAACAGCGATTTGTCAAGATTGGACAGGATTGATGAAAAAGCTCTCAGACGCTGTGAAAAATATCAGAAAGCGATAGCATTGTTATCAGAATAATAAAAAACCAGCACCCTTTTACAGAGTGCTGGTTTTGTTTATTTTGACGAAAACAGAAGTGTTTTCCTGCTGATGCAATTCAGCATAATGCACAAATCAATGATACAGAAACGCACATTCAGCAATTTCATCATGAATAATAAACCATTTAAATTTATCAGACAAGAGAATAAAATCCCCCAGCCAGCCTTCAGTTTCTCCTAAAACCTGACAGATTTCCTCCGGACAACCTTCATAAACCCAGCCGTCAGAAGAAATCAGAAAACACTTCCCTGCTGAATCCGGAATGCCGTTCCGGATTTTTTTCAGATATGTCACCCGGTTACAGGAACGGAGAAATCCGGCCAAGCATTCTTTTCTGAGATTTTCACGCAGATGCATATAACGATGTTCCAGATAGATATGAGGGATAAAATTCTGATAATCACAGAATGTGTAATAAAATTTCCGGATAATTTCATCATAATGAAATTTGGAATATTCATGAAAGCTGGTTCTGTCGATATGTTTTTCTTTGATGATTGCTTCTATCTCATCACGGACTTCATTCCCCATTATTTGATGCTCCGTTTTAATAAAATCAGGTCATAGATGTTCCAGACACCATCCTGATTCATATCTGCATCTCCCTGTACATGTACAGCACGTCTGTGCAGATAATCCTGCAATAATTTTACATCTTTGCTGTTGACAGCACCATCAGCATTCAAATCACCTTTCTGAACAGCTGCTGCCGGACAAATATTCTCGATTGTATATAATAAAATTTCTTGTGATATATCATTTTCAGCTGTAATTCTGACAGAGTATTCCCCTGCTGCTTCCTGACTGACATCTTTCAGCAGGAGTTCTCTGCTGTTTGCTCCTGAAATTTCTTTTCCGTCTTTCAGCCACTGATAAGAACAATTTTCCAGAGAAGTCACTGCCTGCATAGTATAATTCTGATGTTCTTTCAGAGATATTTTCTGATAAGCAGAATATACCGGAAAACTATTGTTCAGCGTGACATTTTCAGCAATAAGCTCACCAACGCCATTCCATTCGTTTCCTTCGTCCTGAACAAAGATTCTGACTTTGTCAAATACTGTTCCGGACTGGATATTCATAGAATTCATGTCTATTTTAAATTCTGCGAAATCAGCACTTTTCCTGAAAGCAAAGCCAGTATGGTCATCGCCTTTGGAATAATAGCACCATCCGGCAGACTGATAATAAATCCAATAAGAATCGCCATCATGTTCAAGCCGGAGATTCCAGACAGGCTGGTTTACATTATGATGTACTTCCGTGCCTATATATAAATATTTATCATCAGCAGAAAAATATAATTTATTTTCTCCGGATTCTGCGATTAAATTTTTATCAGTCCATTCTGATTCGCTTGAACGAATGCCGTCAAAAATAAATACATTTCCAGATGTATATAAATCTGACAGATAATTGGTTTTCTGAGAATTTTCTTTTGTTTCTGTAATTCTGACAGAGCCCATTTTATTTGCTCCCAAAGAAGCATTCCAGATATCCGGATTTGCAAACTGTACTGTTCTGAGATTGCCTTCCGGAATCGCCTGATTCCCGACAGATAATCTTAAATAAACATTCCACTCTCCGGCTTCAAGATTTCCGGGGACTTGAATATCAAGAGTTTCCTGAGAAGTTGTGCAGGAATACCATTCACGGGAATCTATCTCAACGGGCTGTGTGATATAATTTCCGTCTTTTTCGAGAATGATTTCTGCATTCTGCGGCCGGACAGGATTGGCAAAGCCTGTATTTTCAATACTGAAATCAAGCCGGAAGGTACTTCCCTGTTCTGCTGACGGATTCAAATCACAGTCCCGCACAACAAAACGATAGCCGATATGGTCACGTATGAACTGAAAGACGGTCTGGCCATAATAAGCAGAATTATCCACACCGGAAACATCATACTGTTCACTGAATGTGTAGTCTTTATACATAGTATAAATATTAGAATTAATATAGCTCAGATGTGTCTGATACATTTCAGGAATGGCATTCTGTGGTTCCCATGTATCATATTTTTTAGCCCAGTCCAGAGCACCGGAAAATTCTCCGCCATAATATGTTCTGGTTGTCTGATGCCCGAGCCATGCCGTTTCCGCAGCTCTGTCCGAATAAGTGCCCAAATCAGAATCAGACCCCATATAGCCGTCATTATATAATCCTACTCTTGCAGCGTTGCTTTCCGGTTCAGATATCCAGCTGGCCAAATCCTTTGTCTCGATTCCAGCCCATTTTGCAAAGATATTAGGGGTTCTGACAGTGACAGGAATATCATCAGGAGTCATATCTAAAACAGCCTCCAGAAGCTGTGCCTTATATTCCAGAGAAGTATATTTTCCGCTGTGCTGTTCGCCCCATGCTCCGACAAAGCCCGATTCTACATACATGAGAATATCTTTATAGTCTTCCAGAAAGCCGTCCTGTTTTATCTGCTCAATATGATGCAGAACCTGTGCAAAGCTGGACGGTTCGGGATTGGTCTTTCCGTTGGCATCATAACGGAATCTGACAGCTACTGTAGAACCGTTTTTCCGGCAATTTTCGAGTGTGCCCCGCATAGCTTTAAAAAACTGTGCATCCAAGTCATAGTCTTTTCCTTCTGTATAGACAGAATTTCCGTCAGCATCCGTTTCTGTCGTACCGTTTATACCAGAGGAAAATGCACCAATGTCAATAAACATCAGCACAAGATTTCCGCTCGGATTCTGTACAACAGTTTCATTTGGCTTACATTGATACCAGAGTGTCGTTGTATATCCTGCTCCGGGGTTGTTAATCGTTGCAACACTTTCCTGATAATCAATACCAGAATCTACAAGAAAATTTTCATTCTCTGCACAGACAGCTACAGGCAAGACTGCCAGCAGAAATGCAGAAATTGTTATTGCAGATGCTAATTTTTTCAAAAACATACAGCATTCTCTCCTTTTCTAAAATATATCGTATTCTTATTTTAGCACATTTTCACAAAATTTGCAATAGTGTTTCAAGTATTTTCTGATTAGCACTTGAAATTTTTCGGATTTTCTGTTATAATAAAAATAGTCCGGCAATTGTCACGCATTTGTCGAAAACAAGCATATTCTCACTATGCGATTTGTACATAATGCGAATAGCAAAAAATATGTCGTTTATGGTATAATGAATGTGTTTGAATGTAAATAATCTCAACAGAAAGAAGCTGAAAATAAAAATGTCAAGTCAAACATCAAAAAACAAGAAGAACAGCAAGAAATTTCCTATGGATTCTGAAGTCACAAGGGTGGTTTTGATTTTCCTTTTATTTCTGGTTATTATTGTGCTTTTAGTGGCGGCTTTCATGAGCCTTGGTCATGGTGCAGAAAATACTACTGCCGGAAATGTCTATCATATAGATTCACTTCCGGAAGACGGACAGACTACAGCTCCGCCAGTTGCTACGACAACAGACCCCAATCATGGCAATACAGAAACAGAAACGATACCCGCAGAAGTACTTGACCCGTCACTGGCCACTACTGAAAGCGTTACTTATATGGAAACAGCACCGGCAGTTGCTCCGGAAGTACCGGAAACCGATGAAAACGGCGAAACACTTGAACCGGTACAGACAACTGGTACAACACTTGCTCCTGTTTCTCCTTATACAACGACTGGTGCAAGGCCGGATTCTCCTACACCGGTATATGTTGCAACAACTGACCCTTATGCAGGGCTTGCTACTCTTGCACCGCCTCTCACAACTGCTGCGGGCGGCAGCGGCGGCACTACTTTAACAACTACTGTACAGGCAAATACTCCCGGAGATGGTACAATTACTGATACTAATTATGTCATTGCACTGAGTGGTTCTGTTGAAATCTGCTCCAGTCCGAACGGAAGTTCTAACGGAACAATCGGTTCTGCTGGTTCTTTCACAATTGTGCAGGAAATGACAGATACAGCCGGTGTAAAATGGGGAAAACTCAAATCCGGTGCAGGCTGGGTAAGATTAAACTAAAAAAACACTCCTCTTGAAAATACAAGAGGAGTTATTTTTTATATGCAGATTAATTTTCTGTTACTGTGACAGTACCTTCCGTATTATTAATTGTAATAATATATTTTTCATAGCATTTGAAGCTGACTTCATTCTTGGCTGTATCGTTTGTAATAGAGCTTTCTTCGATGTTAGAATCTGCTAAATTATGGAGATAGTTGAATATTTCAAGTGAACGGTTGCCGGGGTCTTTTTGTTTATAGTTATCAGTTTCAAGAAAATCTTCTATTTTTTTATAAATAGCAGCATATTCGGCATCTTCAGGGATTTCGGCTTGTCCGGAAGTTTCAGCCTCTGTATCAGCAGAAGTTTCTGTTTCTACAGCAACAGTTTCTGTTTCTGTAGTTTCTGGTGCAGAAGTTTCTGTTTCCGTTTCAGCAGTTGCTGTTTCTGTTGTTTCAGCAATAGTTTCTTCTTCTGTTTCAGCAGCAGGAGTTTCGCCTTTTACAGCTGCTTCAAGTGCATCTATATCAAATAAATCTGACTTCTGATAAGCCATCATCATTGTTTTATAGCCGTCCGGATAGTCATGACTGCCAACATAGGCTTCTGAAAACTTTCCTTCTTTTACATTCATTGTATCTTCTGTAATATTAATAATTGCAATTAATTTATAATCGCAGTCCTGAATGGTATATTTTTTCCCTTCTTTATCCTGTACAATACCGGAACTGTCTTCTTTCAGCATATAGCGGTTGCCGTCACTGGAATGAAAAATAATATCATCACTGTAAGTCCATACCCCTACGGAGTTACTGAACGGAATACTTTCTTTTTCAGGTTCTGTATTTTCTGCCTGCGAAGCACTGGGTTCTGCCGGTGTGCCGTCTCCCGTATCACTGCAAGCACTCATCAGCAGCATACAGCAGCAGAATGCAAATATCAGAAATATTTTCTTTTTCATAAATACCTCTCCTTGAATATTATAGTATTATATTTCATATCTGATGTATAGTATAGCACAGAAATTTAAAAAAGTCAAGAAAGGATTTTCTATTTTTCCAGCAGCACTTTCTGTAATAATGCGTATTTTTTCCCGTTTTTTAATTCGATACAAATCAGCATATCGCCGTCATGAGCGTGTTTCCAGTCCAGAAAATTTATACACTGATAAGAATTGCCGTAAAAATCTTCTACAAAATACGGATGTTTGCCGGTATCCGGCTTTTTTCCAGCAAATTTCCGGATATTCAGTGTATAGTTATCTTTTTTGACACAGTCATAATCGGAGTTTTTACCGAAGATTTTCCCGATACCCTGTAAGAACATGACAAGTGTAATCAGCGTGGAAAGCAACCAGTATGATACTAAATTGGTATCATAAATAAAGCCTATCTTGGTGTATTTCATATCCAGAAAATTGAAAATACTAAACAGCAGAGCCACTATGCCCACACAGTACATGGTTATCATATGCTGATATCTTCTCTCCTGAATATATTTCAGAACCTGTTCTTTCTGTTCCTCTTTCAGCCACATCTGATAATTTTTCATAAAATTCAGCCTCCTCCTGCGTAAATATTATTTACATTATGATAGCATGATTTATTTATTTTGTCAATCTATATTTTTCACAAAAAATTCATTGACATCAGAGCGAATTTATGATAAAATATAAAATATATGATTTTAGAAAGAAGGATTTTAGTATGACAAAAATTACAGATGCTATCGCTTATATCGGTGTGAATGACCACAAAATTGACCTGTTCGAGGGCCAGTATGATGTCCCCAATGGCATGGCATATAACTCTTATGTGATTCTGGATGAGAAAATTGCTGTATTCGATACCGTTGACGGCAATTTCAAAGACGAGTGGCTGACTAATCTGAAAGAAGTTCTCGGAGATAAAAAACCGGATTATCTGATTATTCAGCATATGGAGCCTGACCATTCTGCGAATATCAAAGCTTTTCTGGAAGTCTATCCGGAGGCTGTTGTTGTCGGCAATGCCAAAACTTTCCAGATGCTCAGTGCTTATTTTGAAAATTTAGAATTAGGAGATAAAAAATTAGTTGTCGCAAATGGAGACAAGCTCTCCCTCGGCACACATGAACTCCAGTTTATTTTTGCCCCTATGGTACACTGGCCGGAAGTAATGTTTACTTATGACAGCAAAGATAAAGTATTATTCTCTGCGGACGCTTTCGGCAAGTTCGGTGCTCTCGATGTCGAAGAAGACTGGGCATGTGAGGCAAGAAGATATTATTTCGGCATTGTCGGCAAATTCGGTGTACAGGTACAGGCTGTACTGAAAAAAGCTGCTGCACTGGATATCCAGATTATTTGTGCTCTGCATGGGCCTGTTCTGAAAGAAAATCTGAGTTACTATCTTGATTTATACCAGACATGGTCATCTTACGGGGTAGAATCCGAAGGCATTATGATTGCTTATACTTCTGTATATGGCAATACCAAGAAAGCGGCTGAACTTCTGGCTGAAAAACTGACGGAAAAAGGCTGCCCGAAAGTAGTTGTCTGTGATTTAGCCCGTGAAGATATGGCAGAGGCTGTGGAAGATGCCTTCCGTTATGGCAAGCTTGTACTGGCTACAACGACTTACAACGGCGATATTTTCCCGTTCATGAAGACTTTTATCGAATCCCTTACAGAAAGAAATTATCAGAACAGAACAATCGGGCTGATAGAAAACGGCTCATGGGCACCGATTGCTGCTAAAGTCATGAAAGCTATGTTTGAAAAGTCCAAGAATATTACATGGCTGGAAAATTCTGTCAAGATTACAGCAGCTGTGAAATCTGATACTGTTGCCCAGATAGAAGCTATGGCAGAGGAACTCTGCAAATGATTCCGGAAAAATTCCGGAAAGCTGTCACATTCAGCTATGATGACGGCAATACGCAGGATATCAGATTAATAGAATTATTGAATCAGTATCATGTGAAATGCACATTCAATTTAAATTCCGGTCTGAACAGCTCCGATGTCTGGTATTATAAAAACCAGCCCGTCAGAAGGCTGAACCTTCCGGAATGTACAGAATTATACAAAAGCCATGAAATTGCTGTACACGGCAGCTTTCACAGGAATATGACAGAACTTGACTCCCCTACCCTGCATGAAGAAATTTTTTCTGACCGTGACAGGCTCGCTGAAATCTTTGGAACTATGCCTGTCGGAATGGCATATCCGTATGGGAGTTATCATCAGGCTGTAATGCAGGTACTCCAAAAAGCGGGAATCCGTTACGGCCGGACTGTCTGTGCCAGTCACAGCTTTCAGAAGCAAAGCAATCTGCTTGCATTTCAGCCTACCTGTCATCATGATGATGAAGATTTATTTCAGCTTGCAGATAAATTTCTGAATTCTGATTCTGATGATATTCAGATATTTTATATCTGGGGGCACAGCTATGAATTTGACGGCAATCACAACTGGGACAGAATTGAAAAATTTCTTGATAAAATTGCCGGAAAATCAGATATTTTCTATGGCACAAATGCAGAAGTATTATTATAATCATAAGAAAATTCACCCCGAAGCGATTTATAAACCGTTTCGGGGTGTTTTGTCAGGAAGTAAAATTTTTAATAATGCCGACAATATATTTCAGAAGCATAAGCGAATCATTAGAATCCGGTTCTCCGCTCTTGTCTACATCAGCTATTTTTTTCTGTCTGTCAGAGAGGGATTCTTTTCCAAGCAGATTCTTATTCAGCGTGATAACATCCAGAATATTAACTGTTTCGTTTTCGTCTACATCACCATAGAGCATTTCTTCTTCTGTAGATTCTGTTTCTTCTGTAGAAGCAGAAGATGTCAGAACCTCAGTTTCAGACTCTGTCGGCTGTGTTTCTGTCGGTTTGGTATCTGAACCAGAAGAGCCATAGTATTCGGAAAGTGAAATACCATTCTTGCCGACTGGAATAGTATGGTCAAGGCTGATAAATTTACCGTCAGCATCCTGCCAGAGTGCCGGCTTAATAAATTCATATTTTACTTCGTCCCATTTTTCAAAATTATCATAAACCAGACCGCCTGTATCAGAAGAGTTTTCATTGAAACACCAGAATGTATGATGAATCCGCTTATCAATCATATAATCCCTGAGTTCCTGAAGCCAGTGACGGTTTTCGCCTGTGGTGTCGTGTTCATCATCGACCCAGCCGCCCCACTCGCCCATGAGCAGAGGAGAAATATTTTCTTCTACCAGATAAGCCCATGAATCATACCAGTAATCATCCAGCAGGGTCTGCCTTGTGAAAGTCTTGGAATCATCATTTAAATAGAACCATTCCTGCTTATACACTTCCGGACCGTAATCATGAGGCGAATAGACAAGCTGACTCTGATATTTTCCCAGATTTACAGGAAATTCCCTTGCACCTCTGAAATTTCCGCCCCACCATGCACCATGGTAGTAACTATACGGATAACGGGCATAATCTATCGTTGGATAGGTCCAGTCTGCACCGTCTTCAAATTTCGGATATGTTTCAATTCCTTCGACCATAATTAATAAATTCGGATTTTTTTCAAGAACAGCTGCCGCACCACGTTCCGCAGCATATCTCCAGTTATTTTCATCTGTAGAGCCGTCCCATTTTGCAAAATTTCCTTCGTCAGCTTTTCCGTGAGGTTCATTTTTCAGGTCAATAGCAATTACAGTATCATCATCTTTATAATAATCTGCAAACCATGAAAGAGCTTCCAGCCAGTCGTCTGTGCTGTAGTTGTCATCATACCAAAGCGGATAGTTATGACCAGCGGCATTTGTTGTGGCACAATGAATATCCATCATGATTTTAATACCGTTTTCTCTGCACCATTCTACTGCTTTATTCCAGATATCAAAGCTGTACATCGGTGTTCCGCCGACTGTGCCTTCAAGTGTCAGCTCTGGATTTTTCCATTCATTGAGCTTGATAATCGGGTCAGGTTCCTGATTTTTCCATTGCAGCAGAATCTGCGTGGACATCGGCACACGCAGCAGATTGAAACCATGGTCAGCAATTTCATTCAGCATATCATGCATATTTCTTGACCATACACCGTCAAAGATCTGACTG
Source organism: uncultured Ruminococcus sp. (assembly GCA_902796255.1). GTDB lineage: Bacteria > Bacillota > Clostridia > Oscillospirales > Ruminococcaceae > UBA3855. The sequence goes on along the minus strand of CADBOP010000169.1, from coordinate 2,239 downwards.
CCGACACTATATCCGAACCAGTTGCAGCCGGTCATCCAGACTTCATTTCCGTTTCTGTCTACTACAACACCATTTTCGACATGCAGCCAGTCATCATGATAAGCATCCGGTTCAGCCGCAGAAACCGGAACAGATACAGAAGCTGTCATGTTCAGGAGCATGGCTGCCCCTGTCACCAATGCAGAAAGCACATGTTTTTTCATAAATAACCCTCCGTATATTCCAAAATTAATATAATTTTATTTTAGCATATTTTGTCTGATTTGTCAATGCTTTCTGAAAGCTATCATAAATCTGAAAATTCTGCATAGACTTTCAGCAGGAAAGGAGCTGAATTTTCTGATGAAAAAAGAAAATCTGAAAGCATTGTTGTTTTTTGTTATCGGCACAGAGCTAATAGGCGGATTATCAGGATTACTTTCGGGAGGGAATTTTTCTGCATTTTATAATTCTCTGATTCAGCCGCCGCTTGCACCTCCGGGATGGCTGTTTCCTGTGATGTGGACAATTTTATATGCACTAATGGGGATTTCTGCCTATCAGATTTATATTTCCAAAAATGATGAAAAAACAAATGCTCTCACATTGTACGGTATTCAGCTGGCCATAAACTTCTTGTGGAGCATTGTATTCTTCCGGTTCAAGTCTTTATCCGGAGCAGTATTTGTTATTATTTTACTGTTATTTTTAATTATCCTGATGATGATAAAATTCAAAAAAATACGGAAATCCGCAGCTTTGATAAATATTCCCTATCTGTTATGGACGGCTTATGCTTCATATCTGACTATCGGGATTTATTTACTCAACAGGAATTTATGATACGGGGATATAGCCTGTCTGCTTTTTTCCGGCAGTCAGCATAAAAATTGCTGACTGCCGGAAATGCTGCAATTACCCATAAAATCAACAGCGGGGACAAAATTTTATCAATAAACTATTGAAAAGTTCGGAACAATATGCTATAATAAAAAAATACAGAATATTAAAAAATAATATGGGAGGAGTTATGATTTATGCTGCAAATTAAAAATATCAGAAAGCAGTATATCACAGGTGATTTGGTTCAGACAGCTCTGGATGATGTCAGCTTGAATTTCAGAGATAATGAATTTGTCGCTATCTTAGGCCCGTCCGGTTCAGGTAAAACAACTCTGCTGAATATTATCGGCGGTCTGGACAGATACGATTCCGGCGATTTGATTATCAACGGCATTTCGACAAAACAGTATAAAGACCGTGACTGGGATTCCTACCGGAATCACACTATCGGCTTTGTATTTCAGAGCTATAATCTGATTCCGCATCAGAACGTTCTTGCCAATGTCGAACTCGCTCTGACAATTTCCGGTATTTCCAAATCAGAGAGAAGAAAACGTGCCAAAGAAGCTCTTGAAAAAGTCGGGCTCGGAAATCAGATTCATAAAAAGCCGAATCAGATGTCCTGCGGACAGATGCAGAGAGTCGCCATCGCCAGAGCCTTAGTGAATAATCCCGCTATTCTCCTCGCTGACGAGCCGACAGGGGCTCTGGATTCTGAAACCAGTGTTCAGGTCATGGATATGCTGAAAGAAGTTGCCAAAGACAGGCTTGTAATTATGGTTACTCATAATCCGGAACTGGCCTATGAATATGCTACCAGAATTGTAAAAGTCAAAGACGGCAAAATTCAGGAAGATTCCCTTCCTTTCAATCAAAGCGAAGAAAAACCGGCAGAGCACAGAAATATGGGGAAATCTTCCATGTCTATGCTGACCGCTTTAGGGTTAAGCTTTAATAATCTGAAAACGAAAAAAGGACGTACTCTGCTGACTTCGTTTGCCGGTTCGATTGGTATTATTGGTATTGCCTTGATTTTGTCGCTCTCGAACGGTGTCAATACGTATATTCAGGATTTGCAGAAAGATACCATGACAGCCTATCCGCTTTCGATTGAGGCACAGTCTTTTGATTTTACGACCCTGATGCTTTCCGGTCAGAGCAAGACAAAAGAAAAAATGCTGGAAGATGCTGACCATAAATTAGATGCTGTCTATTCTGATGGCAGTAATCTGGAAATGGCCTCTACTTTTCAGACAAGTATCAAATCCAATAATCTGACAGATTTCAAGAAATATCTGGATGACCCCGCCAGTGATATTAATAACTTCATCGGTGAAAACGGCATTGTGTATAATTATGATACTAAATTCAGCGTTTTTACTTATGATGAAGACGATACACTGGTCAACACAGACGG
>CADBOP010000168.1 GCA_902796255.1 uncultured Ruminococcus sp. | reverse complement strand
GACTGGGGCGTTCTTTTCCCCGAAAATTCAGGCATTCCAGACATTCTATATGCCATTCAAGAGCTGCTTTAAGTTAATGACATTGGCTGGATTCCGGTCTGCAAGATTTTGATTTCCTGATTCAGTTCGCCGTTTTTATTTGCCTGCTGGAGCAATTGCTGCTATCTTAATTATAGAAAATCATTGTCCATTGTCACAGAATCGGATTTACAGTTTGTTCGGTACAAATTATTCTTTTTTTGTTCATTTTCCAGTCACATTTTATGCGAAATAAACAAACAAGTGCAGGAATTTTATTGTAAAAAATCAATTGCATTTTCAATTATAATATGTTATAATTAGAGCATAGAAAATCTTTCAAGAAATTTCAGAAAGGGGCTTGACAAGAATGCAAAAGCGTGATACACTTATGACAACACAGCACAAACTGTATTCTCTTGCCATGCCCGAAAACACAATTTAATACAGCATATCGACATATTCTGAACGGTATCACTGTACCGTCTCAGGGCATGGCTTTTGATGTTGTAAATCTAATCAGGGAGGAAAAGAGAATGAACTACAATGTTTTCAAACGCACCCTTGCTGGTGTAATGGCGGTTCTCTGCGTAGCGGCTTATATGCCTGCGAACGTTGGCACAGGAGGAATTTTAACAAAAATGGCAATTACAGCATCAGCGAGAGGCGGCAATGTAGTTGCCAGCGGTAACTGCGGTGCAGGTGAAAATAGCTCTAGTGTTACATGGACTTTGTACGAAGATGGCACTCTGGAAATTACCGGTACAGGGGATATGGCAAACTATGAAAAGAATAGGCCTGAATGGTGGAGTCGTTTGGATTCCTTGGATTCCATTAAGGCTATCGTAATTTGCGAGGGTGTTACAAGTATCGGTAATGTTGCATTTTATGGTTGTAGATCCTTGACTTCTGTTACTATTCCAAAAAGTGTTACAAATATCGGCGAAGGTGCATTTTATGAGTGTGTCTCCTTGACTTCTGTTACTATTCCAAAAAGTGTTACAAATATCGGCATGGCTGCATTTGCGGGGTGTTCCACTTTGACTTCCGTCACAATTCCGGAAAGCGTTACAAGCATCGGTGAAGGGGCATTTTATGGTTGTAATGAATTGTCAGATGTTTATTGTTATGCAAACCCCGAGGAACTTGTATGGGATAAAATTCAGGACAATGGTATGAATAATGCTTGTTTCAAACCTAATAAGGGAACAAACATTCATGTGAAAAAGGACTGGCTCGATAAATATACTACCAAGTTCGCCACAACTGTCAATGCGACTTTTGTCGGGGATTTATCTGTCCCCGAATTCTCCTCCGCAAGCGTCACCCTCACTGACGGTTTCGGCTTGAATTTCTATGTTGATGGTGTGGACAGCACAACAGCGGCAGATTACAAGGTCAAGTTCTCCGGCAAATGTGACGAGGACGGCACGGAAGTCCAGCTCAACGAAAAGGACGGCAAGTTCTTTGTGACTGCTAATATCAACGCTAAGGACATCAAGGAAGAAATCACCGCAACCCTTTACAAGAATGGCACTGCAACAGATACAACACTAACTTATTCCGTTGATAATTACCTCAACAATGCTATTGATAGTGGATATGATAAGACACTGTTTATGCTGAAAGCAACACAGCTTTACGGCCATGCGGCTGACGAATATTTCAACAACGAGGACAATGGTATTTCTCAGGGAATCTCAGACTACATGAGTATGTCCGAAATTACCGAAGACTCGCTGAAAGAAACACTTTCCAAAAAAGTAGAAAATGACAATCTTCCTGAGGATAACAAAGTTTCTATGGTTCTTAATTCCAAGGTGAAACTGCGTGTTTACACCCCTGACCTGAGTGACTATAGAGAGGTCACAGGTCTGACACCCCTCACAATGGGACAGAATCAGGAAATTGAGCAATTTTCCGTTTCCGGCTATACATGGGTATACCGTGTGCTGAATAATACAGCAAGCTCCCAGAAAAACGTCAATATGGCTAAGGCTCTGTTTGCTTATATGCAGGCAGCAGAAAATCTGAATGAGTCCGGAACATCTGCAAATGGTATTGATTCTGCTCCTGACCCTTATGGTGAGGAAAAAAAGGTTACAATTAGCGGTGTAGAATATGACTACAAAGAGGGCATGAAATGGAAAGACATTGCCGAAAAGAATGGCTGGACCGCAGAGGGCACGATTTGTAATAATGCTAATCAGTTTTTAGCTTATGGTGAGTATACTCCTGTGAGTTCAGAAAACCTCATTGATAACAGCCTTACCTATGAGTGGAAGTCTTTGGATTGAGTTTATTTTACTTTGATGAATTGAGGTGTTAAAAATGGAAAAATACATCACTCCCCAAGTGGAGATTATCGAATTTGAAAACGAGGACGTTATCACAACAAGCCGAACCGGAAACCCGAACGAACTTGACCCCCAGTAACTAAAATAAAAAACAGGCAGTCCTTGCGGCTGTCTGTTTCCATATAGGAGCATTTATGAAAAGAATAATACCTTTTTTGCTGTCGGCACTCCTGCTGACAGGCTGTCACAGCGGTGCAAATCAGAATAATTCCGCACCGGAACAAACAACGATTGTCACAACAGCACAAACCACATCTGCTGAAACCACAGCGACAACATTTACAACAGCGGCCACTTCCACAACTGCGGCAACCTCAACAACATTCACCGCTTCAACCGAAAAACCATCTGCAACGGAAACAACATCCGCCCCAGTCACCGGAACTGTGACAGCAGCATCAACGATAACTATTCAGACCGTTGCTGAATCTGTCGAAATTGCCGAAACAGAAGGAGAACCAGAAATGAAAGAAGAATACATCACTCCTGAAATCGAAGTCACGGAGTTTGACGAGGAAGATATTATCACGACAAGCAATCAGGCGAAAATCAATGACGATGGCTCTATTGAATTGCCGATTATCCCCATAAGATAGAATTTTATTCCAAATCATTCTGCTTTTTCTTTTTCCGTTCGGGGAGAGTTTTCATTTTTTCCGTAATCGGCTTGTACTTTAAATAAGTATGAGCTGATTTTATTTTTTAAAAATTTTTATCAGCTGCTAAGATTCCTGACTTTCAATCAAAAAAATGAATAAATACCCATAAGGGTACTATACAAATCATAACTTTTATGATAAAATAAAATCAGAGAATATTATCAGAGAGGTAAATTTTTATGAAATTAAAAAAAATAACAGCAATATTGACAGCGATACTTATGATGTCGGGCATCTCTGCATGTTCTGAAACAGAAAGCAGTTCGGAAACTGCTGAAATTACAGAAGAAAATAAAATAGCAGAAACTGTCAGCACGCCAATGAACCAGAATGCTATGCTTTCTATTCATCGCTCTGTACGTGCTCAAAATGTTCCGATGGGAGAAGCAGGCACATGGACTGTATTTGTATATCTGTGCGGTTCTGATTTGGAATCCGAGCTTTCTCTTGCATCCACAGATATAGAAGAAATGCTGGAAGCATCCACAGGCCAGAACGTCCGCTATATTGTACAGACTGGTGGTGCAGATAACTGGTATTATGATGAAATCAATCCGGATTCTGCTCAGAGATGGCTGATTCAGGACGGTGAAATGACAGAAATCTGGACAGATGATGCCGTCAGCATGGGAGATGCCCAGTCACTTACAGATTTTTTGAAATGGGGAGTTGCAGAATATCCGGCAGCCAATATGGGGCTGATTCTATGGAATCACGGCAGCGGAAGCATCAATGGCATTTGTTTTGATGAAACAGCAGAAGATGATTCTCTGCTCCTGAAAGAAATGGATGCGGCTCTTTACAATGTTTATGAGGATATGACAGAACCGTTTTCTTTTATCGGCTTTGATGCCTGTCTGATGTCTACAGCAGAAGCAGCAGCGATTCTGGCCACACATGCTGATTATATGATAGCTTCGCAGGAATCGGAACCCGGCTGTGGCTGGAATTATACTGTCATGGGAGAGTATCTTGCAGAACATACAGATTGTGACGGTCTGGAAATCGGAAAAGTAATCTGTGATGCATTCTATGCAGACTGTCAGGATATCGGAAAAGAAAACAGTGCAACACTTTCTGTGATTGATTTGTCCAGAATAGACAATCTGATTTCTACATTTGACGGTTATGCAGAGGATTTATATCAGATGACAGAGAACAATGCTGATTTTTCAGAGATTGCAAGAAAAATTTCCTCAGCAGACAATTTCGGGGGAAATAACAGAATTTCCGGCTATACAAATATGATTGACCTTGCCGGACTGCTGCAAGCCGGAAAAGAAAAATGCAGTTCTGCCCAGACAGCATTACAGGCTCTTTCTGATGCTGTAGTATATCAGGTAAAAGGCTGTGACCATGCAGATGCCTGCGGATTGTCAGTCTATTATCCGTTGCAGGTACAGGACGGTTCGCAGGAACTGAGTATTTTCAAAGATATTTGTCTGAGTGCCTATTATCTGGGACTGATTGACAAAATTGCTTATGGGGCAGTGCATTCCGGAAATATCAGCGATTATGAAAACCAATCTGTTCTGGATTTGTTCACCAATCACTGGAGTGCGGAAGAATACACAACCACTTCAGACAATACGACTCTGAATTATCTGCTGGATTTAAATTCGCAATGGGACTATGCCGATGATTTTGCTGCCGGAACAGATTCCGAAGTGACATTTATAGAAGAACCTGCATTTGATGAAGATGGAAATTACTGGTTTTCACTGTCAGAAGAAAGCCTTTATCATACAGATTATATTGAAGCAGCTGTGTTCCTTCTGGATGCAGAATCCGAAGAAATGATAGAATTCGGCTTTACCGGTGAAATATGGGAAGACTGGGAAAACGGTGTGTTCTCTGATAATTTTGACGGCTACTGGTTCTGCCTGCCGGATGGGCAGTTTTTAGCGGCATATCTGTTTGAAGAATGTGAAGAGTATGATATTTATATTTCTCCCATACTGCTCAATGATGAGGAAACTTATCTGAGATTTGTTTATGACGAAGAAGAAACAGAGGTATATATTCTTGATATCTGGGACGGGCAGGAGGAAAGCGGTGCTGTTTCCAGAATCACAACTGAATTACAGGAAGGTGATATGATTACACCATTGTATAATGCCTATGATTTGAATTCTGATGATGCTTATTATTATTATGGTGAAGAATATATATATGACGGTGATACAGAATTATATTTCGAGACTTTGCCGGACGGCGATTATTTATATGCTTTCTGTATCAATGATATTTACGGAAATTATTATCAGACTGACCCTGTTTCTTTTTCAATAGAAGGGGAGGACATCTATTTCGATACGTTTTAAGTCCGCATTTGTAAAAAAATAACCAATTTCACATGCGGAATGTTGCAATTTGTTTTAATGAAATTATTAAAAAAAGTAAAAAGTACCCCTGTGGGTACTATACAAAATTTAAAATTTATGATAAAATAAATTTGTCAAACAGAAAGACATTGAGGTGAGTACATCATGGAATATATTAAGCTTCCGGCCGTCACAGAAAAATTAAAACAGGCAGAATCCGATTTTTCGCCTGTCTGGATTTCCGCTCCGACAGGATACGGGAAAACTTGTGCAATTATGGACTATTATACTTTCAAAAGTGTGCTGTACATCAGCGGAAAAAATGGTATGCTTGACCAGATGCCGGAATTTTCCAAAATCCGGCAGAGCGTTGTGTTTGTGGATGATGTTACTTTCATTGCTGACCTGAATTCCCAGATGTATATCCTCTCTTTGCTGAAACAAAAAGGCTTGCAGACAATTCTTGCCGGAAGGGGAACTTTTCCGGAATGGCTTGAAGAAATTGCCCTGCAAATTGATTTTGTATTCATTTCAGAACAGGAGCTTCTGCTTCAGGAAAGCCAGATAATAGAATTATTTGAAAGCCATAAAATCTTTCTTGAAAAAAACGAAATAGAACAGCTCACCAGATGGACACAGGGCTATCCGATAGCAGCACGGCTTTATCTGAAACATCTCCTCAACGGAGATACTTTCAGTCCGGTGCTGGCTGAAAAAGTCTGGGAAGATGTATTCCGTTTCTGGGACAGAAATGTTTTTGAAAACTATGATACTGAACTCTGGAATCTCATGCTTGCACTTGCACCTTATCCGGAATTCAGTAAAGATTTTGCCGTTTCGGTAACAGGAATTTCCAATGTACAGGAATGGTTCTTGTATTTGCAGAAAACAGGGCAGTATTTAATCCGGAGTGGAAATGCCATCTGGAAATTCCGTCCGGAAATTAAAAAATTTCTTTGCTGGAAACGAAAGATGGTCTATTCCGAAGAAAAACAGAAAGAAAATTATCATCGTGCTGCCTGCTGGTATGAACTGCATGACCGTATTTGTGAAGCTCTTGAATATTACAGTCTTGCAGGTGCAGAAGAACAGATGAAAGAAATCTTAATCAAAAATGCATTGAAACACCCCGGTACAGGTCATTATTATGATACCAGAAAATATTATGAAGCACTTCCGGAACAGGCGATTCTAGAAAACCCGGTCTTGATTTCCGGTATGAGTATGCTCTGTTCCTTGATGATGAATCCGAAAAAATCAGAACAATGGTATCAGAAACTGAAAGAATATTCTGTAAATCCGGAAAATCCGAAACATCAGCGGAAAGATGCCAAAAACAGACTGGCTTATCTGGATATTGCCCTTCCACATCGTGCCGGAAAAGGAATCATCAAAATTTTTCAGAATACATTTCAGATGATTAAGTCTGAAGAACTCAAAATGCAGGAATTTAACGTGACGAGCAATCTGCCCGGAGTTATGAACGGCGGACTGGATTTCTCTCAATGGTCAAAGAATGACAATGCCATCGCTAAATTTTTAGGGCATCCGCTGGAAGTAATTCTTGGAAAGCACGGCAAAGGACTGGTAGATATTGCACTTTCTGAAAGCTATTTTGAAAAGGGAAGCACTGATCCTTATGAAATTGTGACTCGTCTGAATAATGGCATTGCTGATGCTTCCAACGGCGGAAAAATAGAAATGATATTTGCCGCAACCGCTCTGCTGGTGAAACAGCATCTCTTACAGGGACAG